>CAZANK010000128.1:2514-8395 GCA_964486235.1 uncultured Prolixibacteraceae bacterium
AAAGTCTGGGAAAGTCCGGCATAGTCATATTTGTAAATTTGTCCCTTCAGATAGGCTAGCGCCTGCATCTGATAACCCTTGGGGCGGATGCGGGTGAAGTCATTATCCCTGCGGTCAAAACTGTAATTTGCTTCCAGCGTCATCCAGTCGAGTACATGGTAGGTGCCGGTAATATTTTGCACCACCCCCCTGCGGTTTAACGCACGTTGTTCATAATGCAGCGCGTGTTTTGGATTTTCAGTGTCAGGAGACCATGGATTGGGCAAGTAGTAATAGTTGGGTAATAAGAAACCGCCTGGTGGATCCATGCTCAGATTGACATCAGGCTCCATGAAGAGCAGATTATAGAAAGCTGTTCCCTGACCGCCCCCGTAGGCTTCTTCACCGCCATATTCCAGCGCTTCCCTTGCTTCCGGCAAATCGATCTTCATTTTAGTGATGAATGTCGATGTTGAAATCTTTATTTTTTCGGTGAACTGATGATCCATATTGAATCTGAAATTTTGACGGTAAGAGCCGTCTGTTGACCAGACGATACCTTCATTCCGATTGTTCTCGAACGACGCGAATATTTTGGTTTTACCGGCGTTGTCACTGATTGAAACATAGTTTGTGTAAAATTGTCCCTTCGTGAAGATTTGCTCCTGATAATCGTGATAAATGCCATAAGGATTGTCGATATAACCGTCAAATTCAACCTGTCTTGTCCCGACAATGCCGGCGGATGGCCCTCCCGTGTAGTCATTCGGATAGGTAACCCCGGCGTATTTCGTATAATTGCCGACAGACCCGTAATCACCGGCCAGTTTATAAGGGTGATGTGAAGCTAAATCCATTTTCTTACCTAATTCCTGAAATCCGAATTCATTTCTTACCCTTATTTCTGTTTCACCTTCGGGCGTATTCCCTCCGCGTTTCGACGTGATCACAATCACGCCGGCACCAGCCCTGGATCCGTACAATGCCGAAGCAGCCGCACCTTTAACGACTTCAAAGGATGCCAGATCATCCACATTCACATCGGCAAGTTCTCCTTCAAAGATGACGCCGTCAATCAGGATAAGCGGTTGCTGGGAACCCGTAAGTGCCGTTGATCCACGCAGCCGGATACCGGAGGATTGCCCCGGGTTTCCGCTCGAATTGATGACCGTGACACCGGCCACTTTCCCCTGAAGGGCAGATGCAGCCGACTTGCCCGGTACCATTTCCAGGACGTCTTCCCCAACTTTCGACACTGAGATACTCATTTTTTTTACAGGCGTGCTACTGGCTACAGCCGAAACAATGACTTCATCAATCCCGAACACGTCGGGTTCCAAAGAAACAGATATGACTGGCCCGGATATCGCGGCTTCCCTATTTTTCATCCCGACAAATGAAAACACCAGTGTCGTTGCAGATGGTGAGACCTTTATGAAATAGCGCCCGTCAAAATCGGTAATTGTTCCCAGTGTTGTGCCTTTTACGGACACAGAAACCCCAGGGATCGTACTTCCGTCTTCGGCAGAGGTCACGGTCCCTGTAATTTCCCTGGTTTGTGCCAAAACAGACTGCACCCCAATGGCCACTATGGCAAGCAGCAGCGTGATTCTTTTCATAGAGATCGTTTTAATCGTTAAACCGCATCAAACTTTTATTCGTTCATTTACGCACTTCGCGCTGTCATTTTTTCCGGGATCGCCTGATTCACTTTATAATAATGTATGAAAGATGCGATGGTTCTGTTTTCGGGAACAGATTTGTTTGCAACACCGGCCCATCCTGATATTGGTCAGGGGCATCGGGGTTGAATCCCTTTTTTCGTTCCTCTAACGAAATTAAAATAAATAACGATAAAGATACGATTTCCTCATAAAAAAAAGCTATAAAATCCGCGTGAGATCGGTCAGTTTGCGGATCACAGACAGCTTGGCGGTTGTGCGGACGGACGAGGTTGCGCCTGGCCTGGGTGGTTCTTTCCCGTCCGGAAGGGTTTGGCTGGAGTTGTTCCGGATGAAAAAGACGTGGTCGATGCCCATTTGCATCGCACCAAGGATGTCTGTTTCCCAGTTATCGCCGATCATCAGGCTTTTTTTCTTCCTGGCGTTGCAGCTTTTCAGGGCGTGCTGAAAGATGCGTTTGTCGGGTTTTGGCGCCTCAACCTCTTCGGAGGTGGTGATCCGTTCGATGTAGGGGGCCAGTGCGCTGTTGTACACTTTTTGCCGCTGGACCTTATCCGGTCCGTTGGTGATGATGTGCAGGCGATAGCCTTTTGCCCGGAGATCGCTGAGGGTTTCCAGGGCGCCTTCGACCAGGTTGGTGAAGGCGGGCATCCACTGCAGGTACAGGGCGTTCAGTTTTTCCGGATCGGCGCCGGAAAGGTGAAAATGGCCGATGATGATTTCGAAGCGGTTTCTGGTTAACTGGCTATGCCTGATTTCCTGGTTGCGGTAGGACTCCCACAAACGGGTATTGACTTGGTCAAAAAAAGTGTAAAAGGAACCGAAGTCGGCAATCCGGCCTTCCAGGTTCAGCGACCGCACGGCCTGCTGCAGGGCAAGGCGGCCATTGACGTCAAAGTCCCACAGGGTATTGTCAAGGTCAAAGAAAAGGTGATCGTATTTTCGCATAGGGTTTGCACAATAACGGGATGCGGCTCACCGCGGGTTTCCGCCCACGACGATGACAAGTTCCCCTTTGATGGCTTTTGATTGGAAATGTTCGAGGACCTCAGCCAGTGAGCCCCTGAAATTTTCCTCGTACATCTTCGATAATTCCCTGGAGACGGAGGCCTGCCTGTCGGGCCCAAAGAAAGTGCAGAACTGTTCCAGTGTTTTGACCAGCCGGAAGGGAGACTCATAAAAGATCATCGTTCTCTTTTCCGTGGCCAGTTCCTTTAGTCTGGTTTGGCGGCCTTTTTTCACGGGAAGGAACCCTTCAAAGCAAAAGCGGTCGGAAGGGAGGCCCGAATTGACCAGGGCAGGGATCAACGCCGTAGGTCCCGGGAGGCACTCGACTTCCAGGTGGTTCCCGAGGCATTTTTTCACAAGCAGGTATCCCGGGTCGCTGATCCCCGGCGTTCCGGCATCGGAGACCAGGGCGATGGTTTCACCCCCGCTGATGCGCATCACGATGGCTTCGGACGTTTGGTGCTCGTTAAACTTGTGATGGGAGCTGAGTTTGTTACGGATGTCGAAATGCTGCAGCAGCCTGGATGAGGTCCTGGTATCTTCGGCCAGGACCAGGTCTGCTTCCTTCAGGATGTTGATCGCCCTGGGCGTCATGTCACCCAGGTTGCCGATCGGAGTGGGTACGAGATAAAGCTTTCCCATGTTAATCAGAAAACCGGCGTTTCACCAGTTGTGCAAATTTCATACTGGTCTCATTTTTCTTCCACTTGAAATGACTGTTCAGGTAGGCAACGGCCTGGGGCAGGTTTTCCAGTTGATCGATCTCTTTCACGGTCTCGTTGAAGAGGCCGGGGTCATGACTGAACAGTTCCCGGATAAACTGAAACCGGTCGTTCAGTCCGATGGCCGCTTCCAGACTGGCCAGGGGGGTGCCCGACAGTTGGTGGTCGATGGTTTTTCCCGGTGGAAGAAGATCATTCAACGATTTTTCCTGGACGAAGATTTCCGCGACCGTTTTCCTGGGCGCGGACGGTTCCGCCGTGTCTTCGCGACGGGCATCTCCGGCCGTCTCATTCGCGGCTGACCTGTCAGCACCGGTATGTTGCCCCGGGCCGGCCACGACAGGTTCACCGGTCGTGTTTGCTGGTTCGCCGTCCTGTTCCCCGGAAGCTTTATTTTCCAGGAATTGCTTAAAGGAAGGGGAGGCTTTCGGAGGCCCCTGCGGTTCCGGGCGATGCGGCTGCTGGTTCAATTCTTTCAAATAATCGAACTCCTGCCAGATGATCCGTGCCTTTCCAAGGGCAAATTCAATTTCGTGGCCCGACAACTGCGATTTGCCGGTCATCTCATCGGCGATCTCCTGTAATTCGTCCAGGTCCTTTTGGATGATGTGCAATAGTTTGTTCCGGTTCATAAAAAAGGCATTACTTTTGCCTTTGTAAAAATAGTAAAGATTTTATGAATCTGAACGAAATTGTGCAGGCTGTTGGCGGGCGCCTGGTCCCGGGGGAAGGGCAGGCGGGGGAAGTGGAGGTGCAGACGGTTTCCATCGACAGCCGGCAGATTGTTGATCCTTCCAACTGTTTGTTTTTCGCCATCAAAGGGGTACGCCATGACGGGCATCATTACCTGAACGACCTGTATCAGCGGGGGGTCCGGTTGTTCGTGATTTCTTCGCCCGATGCGGATGTTTCAGGGTTTCGGGGAGCCAGCTTGGTCCGGGTGCCCGACTCGCTGACCGCTTTACAAAGGCTTGCTGCCGCGATCCGCAGGAAATACGGTTATCCGGTGGTGGGCATTACCGGGAGCAACGGGAAGACGATCGTGAAGGAATGGCTTTTTGAGTTGCTGCAGCAAGATCTCCGCATCGTCCGCAGTCCGAAGAGTTATAATTCGCAGGTCGGTGTTCCGCTGTCTGTCTGGAACATGCGCGCGCATTTTGATCTGGCGATCCTGGAAGCCGGCATTTCACAGCCCGGTGAAATGGAAAACCTGGCGGAGGTCATTGCCCCGACAGTGGGACTGATCACCAACCTGGGCGATGCGCACCAGGAGAATTTTGCCACGAAGGAACAGAAGGCCGACGAGAAGCTCCGTCTTTTTAAAACATGCGGCCTGATCATTTACAGAAGCGATCAGGAAGTGGTGCACGAACGGGTCCGGGCCGGCTATGCGGGGAAAGGCGTCAGGTTATTTTCGTGGTCGGTGACGGATCCCGGGGCCGGCCTGTTGATTCATCTTTCGAAGAAGGCGAAGAGCACGGTGCTGTCCTTTTCCCTGGAAGGCAGGAACCAGCGGGCGGAGATCCCGTTTACCGATGAGGCCGGCATTGAAAATGCCTGTCACTGCCTGGCGTTCATGGTGGCTACCGGGTATTGGAACGCGCAGGGCGCGGCGCGTTTTTCGCGCCTGCAGCCGGTAGCTATGCGCCTGGAAATCAAGCAGGGGATCAATCACTGTTCGCTGGTGAACGATTATTATAATTCAGATATCAACTCCCTGGAGATGGCCTTGCAGTTCCTTCACCATCAGTCGGTCAACGGTCGTCAGAAAAAAACCCTGATCCTGTCCGACATCCGCCAGTCGGGCATGACCGGCGACAGCCTCGTGAGGGAGGTCGTCCGTTTAACCGGCCTGTACCGGACCGACCGGCTGATCTGCATCGGAGAGCAGTTGATGAAACACCGTTCGCTTTTTCAGCCGGCGACTTCCTTTTACCATGATACGGACGAGTTTCTGCGTAATATGGACCTTTCCCTGTTTAACGATGAGCAGATTCTTTTGAAGGGCGCCCGCGAATTCAGGTTCGAACGGATTGCCGCGCTGCTTCAGCAAAAGTACCATCAAACTCAACTGGAAGTGGACCTGAATGCGCTGATCGGGAACCTGAACCGGTACAAGGCGCTGTTGAACCCGGCGACGAAAGTGATGGTGATGGTGAAGGCGTTTTCGTACGGGAGCGGGAACGTGGCGATTGCCAGGGCGCTTGAGTTTCATCATGTTGACTACCTGGCGGTGGCTGTGGCCGATGAAGGCATTGACCTGAGGCAGGCGGGTATTGAGACGCCCGTCATCGTGATGAATCCGGAAGAACACAGCTTTGAAATGATGCTGGAATACCGGCTGGAGCCGAACTTGTATTCGGCAGACGTGTTTCGTCAGTTTGACCATGCTGCCCGGCGGATGGCGGTTTCCGGCTATCCGGTTCACCTCAAAATCGAGTCGGGCATGAACCGGCTGGGCTTTTCGTCGGCAGACGAGCTGACCGCGGT
>CAZANK010000129.1:0-8349 GCA_964486235.1 uncultured Prolixibacteraceae bacterium
TCGTTGAAGAGTACGGAATTGTAAAAGGGATTGAGAAGGAACAGGAAAATTATCACTTCACACTCTCCTGTTCTTTTGTAAAGGAGTTGAAGATTGACCAGAGTTTGTCGCACAACGGCGTTTGCCTGACGGTCGTAAAAATTGATCCTGACGCCGGAACGTATCTGGTTACAGCGATTAAGGAGACGATCCTGAAGAGCAATCTGGGCGCTCTGGAACCCGGTTCCAAGGTAAACCTGGAGCGCAGCATGGTCATGAACGGACGGCTGGACGGGCACATCGTCCAGGGGCACGTGGATCAGACAGCGGTTTGTACCGGCGTGGAGGAGTCGGAGGGAAGCTGGTACTATACCTTCCAATACGAGTTTAACAAGAAAAAGGCCAGGCAAGGGTACATGACCGTTGAAAAAGGTTCCGTCACGGTGAACGGCGTCAGCCTGACCGTTGTCAATTCAAAAAAGAAATCCTTCCAGGTCGCGATCATCCCCTATACCTATGAGCATACCAATTTCCACACGTTCCGGGAAGGAACCGTGGTCAACCTGGAATTCGATATCATCGGGAAATACCTGAGCAAACTGACAAGGTTTAAATAAGATTTATATCTTTACGGAAACCTAGTTGAATCTCATGGACCAGGATCAAATACTGATCAACCATATCCGACAGGGCGACAGGGAAGCCTTTCGAAGATTTTTTGAAGGATTTTATCCATCTGTCTGCATTTTCGCCGGGAAATATTTGCAGGATGCGGATATGGCTGAGGACACTGCCCAGGAGGCATTTATCGAATTCTGGAGAAGAAAGGAACAGTTTGAGAATTACAGGGCTGCCAAGGGTTTTATTTATACCGTTACCCGCAACCATTGTTTAAATCAGATCAGGCTCAGGAGCCTTCACGAGGAAATTCTCAAAAAAGAAATTGCCCCGGACGATTGTTTTTACGAGTTGGTACAGGAGGAAGAAACTTACCGGATCATTTATCAGGCCATTCACAGATTACCCCACCAAAGCAGAAAAATTATTTTATTGAGTCTGAAAGGATACAAGAATCCTGAAATTGCCGGGGAGCTTCAAATAACCTTGAATACCGTGAAAACCCTGAAAAAAAATGCATACAGGGAATTACGGGATCAACTGAAAGATCAGGTCTTCGCTTTTTTTCTGCTGAATCAGTGTTTGCCGTAACCTTTGTCTTCGTACCTTTATTATTTTTGATTAACCGATAATTTCCGATAGCATGAAGAATTTGTTTTTGTACGTAAGCCTTTTTTTGATACTTGTTTCATGCCATTCAAACAGAAAGGCAGACCTTTGGATTCTCTCAGCCCCCTCGGGCGAACGGTTTGTGACCATCGATAAAACGGGGGAAACGGTCATTCCAAACGGGCGGCTGGTTACCCCGGCAGGGAAAAGCATCGTGGTTGCCCCCCATCCGTTCGGCCTCACGTTAAGTCCTGACGGGAACACGGCGATTACGGCAAATTCGGGGACCAGTCCGCTGTCAATTACCATCGTCAGGAATATTTTGTCGGAGAATCCCGAAGTGCAGCAAATTCCTCCCGGTCCGGCAACTGACAGGGGGATCCTGGCATCGGTTTTCATGGGACTGGCGGTTTCAAACGACAACAGTGTGGTTTACGTAGCCGGGGGACAGGAAAACAAAATCTTCATTTTTGATCTGCAAACCGGTGAAAAGAAAGGGTTTTTCGATTGCTCGTTTGTTTCGGACAGCGTGGACTACTCGCATGGCTATATCGGCGATCTGATCCTTTCAAAAGACGGGGAACGACTGTATGCTGTCGACCAGATCGGATTCCGGATGGTCATCATCGACACGAAAACGGGCCGGTTGGAGCACAGTGTCCCGGTGGGGAGATACCCGTTTGGGATTTGTATGTCGCCCGACGAACAAAAAGTTTATGTGGCGAATGTCGGGATGTTCGAGTATAGCCTGATTGGTGGCCTGACGGAGGAAAACATCGCGGAAAAGGCGCTGAAATACCCGCCGTTTGGATATGGGAGCAAGGAGATGATCGAAGGGATTGAAAACGACAGCGTTTCGGTTCCCGGGTTGGGTGAAATGAATGCGCCCGAAGCATTTTCGGTTTTCACCATCAGCCTGGCGGATCCCGCGAAGCCCGAAGTGGTTGCGCGGACAAAAACCGGGAATCTGGTCGGGGCGCTGGTGGAGGGCATTCCCGCCGTTGGCGGCGCCAGTCCCAACTCGCTGGCAGCCACCGGCAAGTATGTGTTTGTGACCAACGGGAACAACGATAATATCTCGGTGATTTCCATCGAAAAAGATACCGTTGTCCACACGATCTATTTGAAACCTGATCCCCGTGTGAAACAGTTTCGGGGGGTCATTCCCTTTGGCCTGACCCTTTCGCCCGATAACAAGCGCTTGTTCGTCGCCTGTTCCGGGATCAATGCGGTGGCTGTCATCGACGCTGAAGAACTGGAGGTGTTGGGGTACATTCCCGCGGGTTGGTTCCCGTCAAAGTTGGAAGTGGGCCATGACGGGAAAAAACTGATTGTGGCCAATGCCAAAGGTTTTGGCAGCGGGCCCAACGGCGGGTCTGTTTTTGAGCGCGGTCCCGAAGGGAGTTATATCGGTTCGCTGATGAAGGGCACCGTTCAGATTTTGGATATTCCGTCGGATAAGGAATTGAATATCCACACGCAAAGGGTGATTTCAAACAATTTTCATTTTGAAAAGGCCGGTTCTGAAAAGTTTTCCCGGAGAAAAGACAATCCGGTGCCCCTTTATCCCGGGGAGAAGGAAAGCCCGATCAAACATATCGTGTTCATCTCGAAAGAAAACCGCACCTACGATGAGGTTTTCGGGCAGGTTGAAAAAGGGAAAGGCGATCCGGGACTGGCCCGTTACGGCAAAGGGGTCAGTTTCCGGAACCATCAGGGTACCGATTCGGTCGCAAATGCGGATGTGATGGTGAACCACCTGAAGTTGGCGCGCGAATTTGCCATTTCCGACAATTTTTATGTCGATTCGGATGTATCGGCCGACGGCCACCGCTGGTTGGTCAATACGTATCCAAACCAGTGGACCGAAACGTGCACGGCCGCCAGCTATGGGGGAAACCGGAGTTTCCGTTTTGACTCGAAAGCGCCGGGGGTTTACGCGATGAACAGCTCTGCCGGGGCAATTTATCCTGAAGATTACAATGAAGCCGGGTCCATGTGGGACCATCTCGAACGAAATGGCGTTGACTTTTTCAATTTTGGGTTCAGCATCATGTTTGAACCGGCAACGTATGAAGAAAAGTTTAAATATGAAGGGGTAAGGCATTACGTGAATTTCCCGCTGCCGCAACCCGTCTGGGACCGCACGTCGAAAGAATACCCCACGTATAACACGGCTATTCCCGATCAGTTCCGGATTGATCAGTTTCAAAAGGAATTTCAGGCGAAATGGATGAGCGGGAAAGATACGATGCCGGCTCTTTTAACGGTGATCATCCCGAACGATCATGGCGCCGGCGACCGGCCCGGGGCCGGTTACCCGTTCCGTGAAAGTTACATGGCCGACAATGACCTGGCTGTGGGAAGAATCGTGGAATTTCTGTCGCGCACACCCTACTGGGAAAAGATGCTCATTGTCATTACGGAAGACGATGCGCAGAACGGCGTGGACCATGTGGACGCCCATCGCAGCATTTTAATGCTGATTTCGCCCTGGGTAAAGAAAGACTATGTAAGCCACTACCATTACAGCTTCGGAAGTATTTTCAAGACGTTTTGGAATATTCTCGGGTTACCTTACCTGAACCAATACGACGCCGGCGCCACCGATTTGGCGGATTGCTTTACCGGCACGCCTGATTTCAAGCCCTACACGGCGATACCTGTCGATTCGCGGGTTTTCGATCCGCAAAAGGCTTTGGATCCGTTTGATGAAAACTTCGACTGGAAAGCGCTGGAGGAATCGCCGGTGATGGACAACAAAGAAGACATGATGCGGGAAAGCAAGGAGAAAGACGAGTACCGGCTGGAAAACAGGGAGAAACAAAAGTAGAAGGATTGGAAAGTCAGATGGTTTTAGGTTTATCTCTCTCCGTGGTGCGGGGGAAATCGGGAATATTATGAAAAGACGAATACTCATTTTTTTAATCGTTGCATGTGCAACGATGCCGCTTTTTTCGCAGTCCATCGACGGTATCATCTTAAATAAAGTGAATCACCGTCCTGTTGCTGATGCCAATATCACCGTTAAAAACTCGACCTGGGGCACTGTTTCAGATTCTAAGGGGTTTTTCTCATTGAAAAATCAGACCGGTGAAAGAAGTGTTCTGCGGGTTTCCTGTGTTGGTTTTGAAACGAAGGAAGTTGAACTCAATACCCCCGAAACGAAAAATCCGGTGGAAATAAAACTCCAGCCTGTTTCCGTCTACTTAAACAAGAGCGTTGTCGTGACCGCTTCAAAGCATGAACACGCTTCTTTTCAGGTTCCCGATGCGGTTTCCGTATTAACGCGGCAGGAGTTAAAGAACAACGCACCCCGTTCCATGGCGGAGGCGTTGAACGGAGTCACCGGCGTGTGGGTGCAGAAAACAAATCATGGGGGAGGTTCGCCGTTTATCCGCGGGATGACAGGCAATCAAACCTTGTTGCTCATTGACGGGATCAGGTTGAACAATGCCACGTTCCGATATGGTCCCAATCAGTACTTTAACACCATCGATGTTTTTTCGGCCGACCGGGTCGAGGTGATCCGCGGCAGGGGGTCCGTCTTGTTTGGCAGCGATGCGCTGGGGGGCGTGATCAATGTCATCAGCAGTTCGCCGGAGTACGTTTACGGGAAATCACGTTTCGGGGGCAGGGGAAGGGTGAAGTTCATGAATAGAGGAATGGAGCAGTCAGGTTCGGGCGGGTTGACCTTTCAGTCGGAAAATTTTGCTGTTTTGGGAAATGTGAATTACAAGAATTTTGGAGATCTTTTTGCCGGCGGTTCGTTGGGGTACGAGCGTCCTTCGGGATATGAGGAAACCGGTGTGAACCTGAAAGGTAAGGTGAAGTTATCGTCCGACTGGCAAATTACTTCAGCTTACCAATATCTCATCCAAAATGACGTGCCCCGGTACGATCAGGTTGCACAGCGGGGTTACCGGAGGTATTCCCACGATCCGCAGATACATCGGCTGTTATACGCCAAAATCGAACACTTTCATAAAAATCCGGCGTTCAGAAAGGTGACCATGACGGTTTCAAGCCAGCTTTCGGACGAAACCCGGATCATTCAAAAAAAGAACTCATCCATCCTTCAGCAGGAAAAAGATGTGGTAAAAAGCCATGGATTTTCGGTGGAGATGAATTCCGGGTTCAGCCGGGGATGGGAGGCGGTGTCGGGGGTGGAATTCTACCGTGACCAGGTGGGGTCGGGCAAAACGGAAACAGACACCGGCACCGGCGAAAAGGTCGCGATGCGGGGTCTCTATCCCGACAATTCCTCCATGAACAACCTGGCTGCGTTTAGTCAGCATACGCTGAAACTGGAAAAACTGCACGTGAATTTCGGAGGCCGGTTTAATAGGTTCCGGATCCACTCGGTCGACGAAGAATTTGGCTCGGTGACCTTAACACCTGCTTCGGTAGTGGGGAACATGGCAATCCAGTATTTTTCTTCGCCCGGTCAGCAATTTATCCTTTCCGCGCATTCCGCTTTCCGTGCCCCGAATATCAACGATATCAGCACCTTCGGGCTATTTGATTACGGGATCGAAATTCCGTCCACGGACCTTTCACCCGAAAAGGCTTTTACGGTGGAGTTTGGCTATAAAAAATCGGCAGAACGGGCCGCCTGGTCTGTTACGGCGTTCAATACCAGGTTAAATGACCAGATTGAGCGGGTGGAGGCCATGTACAACGGGAGCGAATACCTTGACGGGGAGCGGGTATATAAAAAGGAAAACCTCACACGGTCAAATATCCTGGGGGTTGAATTTGAATCAGGGTTTAAACTGGACCGGCAGTTTTCATTCATCAATAATCTCACCTGGACTTACGGAAAAAATTTGAAAGACGATGAACCCATGCGGCGCATCCCGCCCTTGAACGGAAAACTGGCGCTGCAATATTCAAAATCCGGATTTTTTGGTGAGGCGGAATTTTTATTCGCTGCAAAACAAGACCGGCTGTCAGGCGGAGATATTGACGACCACCGGATTCCCGAAGGAGGTACGCCCGGCTGGGATATTCTGAATTTGAAAGGGGGATATTCGTGGAACAGCATTTCCATGAATGCAGGGCTGACCAATCTTTTTAACCAGGCCTACCGGACCCATGGATCGGGCGTTGACGGCTATGGAAGGTCGTTTTGGCTGATGCTGGAATTTAAAATCTGAAAAAAATCGTCCCGGCATTCACCCTGTTTCTATTCTCGGTTGTTTTGACGGTAAACCGGATTCATTTCCGCGGAAGCGGATATCTTCCGGCTAACAGATCCTGCCCGTGCAGGAAAGTGTCTAAGACAAACAGAGAATGGATAAAACCAATGAATAAACTAAATTCAGTATTCGACAATTCCGAACTGATTGCGAAGAAGCTGACGGGAAGGTTAACCAAAGAAGAGTCCGACCATTTTCAGCAATGGCTGGACAGCTCGGAGCAAAATGGGATCTTCTTCAGGAAGATACAGGATCGTCACAGGTTCTTTTCGCGTAATGAACGGTTTGAACACGTGGATGCCAGGGCGGCATGGCGAAAGATCAACGAAGCGATTACGGTGGAAATAAGGAAGCGGCGGTTCCTTGGTTTTCTGAAGTATGCCGCCGTTGTTCTCCTTGCCCTTTCGATCGGGACAACAGGGTATTTTATCCTGAACCGGCCATCAGACGACCAGCAGATCATCCAGCCCGGCGCCAAAAACGCGTTTCTGCTCTTAAGCAACGGGAAATCGATCGACCTGGGTAAGGAGGAACCAGGTGTATTGAAAGAGACAGACGGCACCGTCATCAAAAAGAGCAACGATGAACTCCACTATACCAAACAAGAACGGCATGAAGAGAAGAAGGTCTTGCAGGATGAGCTGGTTGTTCCAAGGGGAGGGGAATATAGCCTGGTGCTGGCCGACGGCACAAGGGTATTTTTAAATTCGATGAGCAGGTTGGTTTTTCCGGTGCGGTTTTCAGGGGATAAACGCGAAGTCTTTTTAGAAGGGGAAGGTTATTTTGAAGTTCAGAAGGATGAGAAGCACCCTTTCGTTGTTCAGGTTAGCGGCATGAGCATCCAGGTGTTGGGCACATCGTTCAATGTGAAGGCATATCAGGACGAGCCGGATATTTCTGCGACGCTGGTCGAGGGGAAGGTCAGGATTAAGACAGGGGATCAACCGGAGGATGCGTATACGCTGGAGCCTGACCAGCAGGCTGTTTTTGATAAAGGCAATGCGACCGTGACGGTCAGGAATGTCGATGCCGCCACCTATACACAATGGACGGCCGGGCGGTATGTTTTTACCGATCAGCCTTTGGATGAGATCATGAAGACCCTGTCCCGGTGGTATGATTTTGAATATCATTACCATGATGAATCAATCAAAACAATGCGGTTTGAAGGAGGGTTGAACAAATATGAAAGCATTTATCCGATCCTTGATATTATTTCCAGAACCGGCAAGGTAAAGGTTACTCTAAAGGGGAAAGAAATCCTGTTTTCCACTCAATAAATAAACAGGAGGTGTTAGCTGCACCTCCTGTTTCGAAGTTTTCTGTGGGTACAGAAATTAATAATTAAAACTTAAATGCAAATTTATGAAAAAAAAACGAAGTGATGTTTTTCCCGGCAGGGAATGCATCCTTAAAATCATTCGTGTAATGAAATTGGTTAGTTTTCTCTTACTGGTTTGTTTTTTAAAGGTTTCTGCCAACAGTTATTCACAAACGGTGCACATTAAGCTTTCCCTGCAGAACATTCCGCTGAGCGAGGCGCTTAAGGAAATCCAGAAGCAAACGGAGTTTACTTTTTTTTACAGTGTGGAGGATATCCGGGAAGTAAAGGTCTCCAGGATCGAGTTCAAAAAGGCGACGCTGGAAGAGGCCCTGGACGCCTGTCTTCAGGGCACTGACCTTTCGTATGAGATCGCCCACAAAGGAGTGATTATCAAGAGAAATGAAAAGCCTGTCCGGCAGCAGTCAGAGGAGAAGGAAGTGATTGCGCAAAAGAATGTCGTGAAAGGAAAAGTATCCGACGGTGAAGGCCACCCGCTCCCCGGTGTTACGATCACCATCGTCGGAACCACCCGCGGAGTGATTACCGATAACGACGGAACGTATTCCATTGAGGCCGAACCGCGCGATAAGCTGGTTTTTTCCTTCATCGGGATGGAAA
>CAZANK010000130.1:0-8349 GCA_964486235.1 uncultured Prolixibacteraceae bacterium
GAGTATCCTGAAATATGCTATTGATGAAGCCGGAAAACTGGGCATGGAGGTCGGACTGAACACGTCCAGCAGTTGGAATGCCGGGGGTAGCTGGATACCCCCCAAACATGCGGCAAAATCCATTTTCTATGCGCAAACGGAAGTTAGCGGCGGCAAACCGCTGACCATGAAGCTTCCCTTCCCGGACATTTCAA
This sequence comes from uncultured Prolixibacteraceae bacterium, assembly GCA_964486235.1. GTDB lineage: Bacteria > Bacteroidota > Bacteroidia > Bacteroidales > Prolixibacteraceae > JBCFBK01. Next base: position 195 of record CAZANK010000130.1, read on the forward strand.
AAAAGGATGCCTGGGGAAAGCAGCGCCGGATCCAATTCGGAGCTGACGGCAAACCGGTTTTTTATCAGGAAATTGCGGTGCTGGCCATACCCGCGGGGATGGGGAAAAACGCGCTCGATACTGCTCAGGTGATCAACGTTTCCCGTTTTTTTGATCCTGAATCGGAGGTACTGAACTGGAAAGCCCCTGCCGGCAGGTGGGATATTCTCCGGTATGTGTGTTCCAACTCGGGCGAGAATCTGGTGCTTCCGAGCAAATATTCCGCCGGGCCCACCGTCGATCATTACGACGCGGAAGCCGCGGAATTTCATTTTACCTATGTCATCGATAAATTGGAGTCAGTGTTGGGCGACCTTAAAAAAACGGCGCTCAAAAGTTTTTATATGGCCAGTTACGAGGAAAAAGCGCTGACGTGGACGACCACCCTGCCGGAGATGTTCAGGAAGGTCAACGGTTACGGGGTTGAAAAATTTCTTCCGGTTTTGTTTACAGACGACTTGTTTCTTCCGGAACTTTCCGTCCACTTTAAAATGGATTATCAACGGACCATTTCTGAATTGATGATCAACAACTTCTATAAGAAGTCCAAAGAAATATGCAACCGGCACGGTCTGAAAAACAACTGCGAGTCGGGCGGTCCGGGACTTCCGCTGCACAAAGTCCCTGTCGAGCCGATCAAGGCGTTAGGCGCCCTGGACATCCCGAGGGGAGAGTTTTGGATCAACCATGGCCGTTTCAATGAAAAAGGGATTGATATTATGCGGGTGGTCAAGGAGGTATCGGCGGCTTCCCATCTTTACGGCCGCGGGATCGTGGAAATGGAGGCGTTCACCACTTTTCAGCACTGGCAGGAAAGTCCTTTTGACATGAAGCCGGTTGGTGACCGCGCTTTTTGTGAGGGGATGAACAAAGTGGTGGTCCACGGGTCGACGCATAATCCCGCCGGAACAGGATATCCGGGGATTGTTTACCATGCCGGCGTTCACTATAATGATAAACAGGTATGGTGGCCCAAGATCAAACCGTTCAACGACTATCTGGCGCGCATCTCCTTTGTCTTGCAGGAAGCCGGTTTTGTGGCCGACGTGCTCTATTATTACGGCGACACGATCCCCAATTACGGCGGACACAAGAACAGCCGGTTCACGGCGGGCCCGGGATACGACTATGAATTGATCAATACCGAAAAGCTTAAGGAGCTCATCGTAGAGGGCAACGAGCTGGTATTGCCGCAAACAGGCGCCCGGTTCAGACTATTGGTTTTGGCAAAGGAATTTCAGATTCATCCTGACGTATTGATCAAGCTGGATGAACTGGCCAGGCAGGGGGCCGTGATCATCGGGCCGAAGCCTGAAAACGTGCTTATGCACAAAGTCATGCCCGGAATGCCGGATCTGAAAAAAATGCTTGATGAATTGTGGATGAGTGAGCCGTCCGCGGGGTTAAAGACGAATCAGGCAAAGATTGATCCGGGAATCGGCGCGTGCGCGATGCTTCAGAAGCTGAACATCGCCCCCGACTTCGGGTATGAGGATCACGAACGTACCCTGTTGGACTTTATCCACTATTCCTGCAAGGGTATGGAATTTTATCTGGTGAGGAATACCACCGGCGAATGGATATCGAGAGCCTGCCGGTTCCGGCAGCAAAATAAGGTTCCGGAGATATGGGACCCTGTGTCCGGAAAGATCAGTCCGGTCTCCGTATACGATCAAACAAACGGGGTCACTGACCTTCCTTTATCGCTTGCACCGTACGAAAGCCTGTTTGTGGTGTTCCGGAAAGGCAGTCCGGCGCCGCATGATACCCGGATTGTTGGTCGCGGTCCGCATCCTCCGGTGCTGCGATATACACCGGAAGGAGTTTGCGTATGGGAAGAAGGGACTTTTGAGCGGTCCCTGCAGGAACAGTCAGCGGTGATCCGGAATTACCCGGTGGTCAGTACCCTGGAAGGCCCCTGGGAAGTATCCTTCCCGAAAGGCTGGGGAGCCCCGGAGAGCGTGGTCTTTCCAAAATTAACATCCTGGACGGAATCTGAGAATCAAGGTATCCGTTATTTTTCGGGGGTTGCCCGGTATGAGAAAATGTTTGTCCATGTGTCTGGTCCTTCCCGGAACGGGGATACAAGAGTTTACCTGGACCTGGGCGACTTGTCCGGCGTGGGGGAAGTATGGCTGAATGACCAACTGCTGGGAATCACCTGGGCCAAACCCTACCGGTTTGATGTGACCGGGATCCTGAAGCCCGGAGAGAACAGGCTGACCGTCGAGATCGCCAATACCTGGTCGAACCGGATCGTCGGCGACGCGGTGACCGGCGAAAAGTATACCCGGACGAACATCACCAACACGAATGTGAAAGGATTGTACAGAACCTATTTCCCCTGGAGCAAAGTGCCTCTGATCGAATCGGGACTGTTTGGCCCGGTCACCATCACGGAGGTCCGGCCGGTGAAATAGGGGTCGTCATTTTTGCTCATTTGGATATGGCATTTGCGTTTTTTGACATTGAATTTGGTCCCTGTTTGGCGTAATATTGATATTCGAATCTGATCTCTATGAAAAAAACGGACGAATCCATATGGAAGAGGTTTCAGGATGGGGATGAACGTGCGCTTACGGACATTTATGAGGCGTATGCCGATGCGTTATATTCCTACGGACTGAGACTGACCAATGATGGTCCGCTTGTCAAAGATTGCATTCAGGAAGTATTCATTCAGTTAATTGACAGAAGAAAGGCGTTGATCCTTAGCTCCTGCATCCCTGTTTACCTATTTAAATCATTTCGTAACAAACTGGTGGAAGAGCTAAGGGGTTCCAACCGGAGACAGGATATCTTGAAACTGCTGTACAAGGAAGCGACGGTGGAGGGCCACGCGGAGCAATCGTTGATCGATGATGAAGAAAGGCAAGCGGTTCAAAAAGACATCCAGATGGCGATGGATCGTTTGACCGACCGGCAGAGGGAGGTGATTTATTTAAAATATAATAAAGACTTTGATTGTCAGGAAATCGCCGAATTACTCGGAATCGACAAGGCGTCGGTCAGCACGCTCCTCTACCGCTCAATCAAGCTCATGCGGAAAGCCTTTCTCGAGAAAATGGTTTCCATCCAGCCCTGAACTTAAAATATATTTTTCAAATTATCAGCCTAAGCAACACCAAATTTTTTGACCCCAAAATGATGAATGCGGATCAAGTTTAGCCTTGGGAGGTCACAAATGATCTGGATTTATGAGAGGGAAAAGCTACACCTAAAACAGGAAATTGCAGTTTGCCAGATAACTTTGGTTGCCAGATAACAGAGTTGCCGCCAAGTGTAAAAAGACAGGAAACCACTGACAATTTGCTACTTAAAGGCAAATAGAATAGACCAAAAATGAACAGCTAACGCACAAAACAACACATTTTCAAGCTCCTGTACACAAGCTGACGCTTCAGTTTGCAAAAGGGTTGTTTTCTTGCCTATGCACTGCCCAGTAAATAACTGGTTACTCTGTTTACACAACCGGCGAAGTCTTTTTTTAATTCATGTTCCCAAAAACGGATTACATACCAACCAGCATCAGTAAGAAGTTGGTTATTTTGTAAATCTCTTTGAATATTTCTTTCAATTTTAGGAATCCAAAAATCCCGGTTGGTTTTAATTTTAGTCTTCTTTTCAGACCAATTATAGCCGTGCCAAAATTCGCCATCGACAAATATTACTAATTTATATTTTGTGCAAACAATGTCTGGACTTCCAGGAAGTTTTCTCAAATTTTTCCTGTATCGAAAACCAAGGTTCCATAATGCTTTTCTCAGTTTAAGTTCTGGCTTCGTGTTTTGGGATTTTATTTTTGCCATCAATTCAGACCTTTGTTTGGTTGTATAAAAACCATTGGCTTCATTAAACCGTGGTACAACAATTTGATTTTCAGAATAATTTTTCAAGACAAAAATTGTTAATAAATTATCTGCAAATTAAATCATTATAGGTTGAAAATAAAACTATATTTGTAACCATGTGTAATGTTGATTAATATGGTTATAAAAATATGGAAAAATATTATTCAATTGCAGAAGTAGCAGATTTACTTTCAGTTAGTAAAGAAACCTTACGTCGTTGGGATAGAAATGGGAAGCTTTCGGCAGTTCGTGAACCAATGAGTAATTACAGGGTTTATCGCAAAGACCAACTGAAAATATTTGATAGCCTCGACTTTTTGTTTAGCCCAACCGAAAACGAACATGAAATTAAACCTAACCGGGATTTTAATTCAATTGAATTATTTGCAGGTGCAGGCGGGTTGGCAATAGGTTTGGAAGAAGCTGGAATAAAATGTTTAGCCCTAAATGAATATGACCATTGGGCTTGTGAAACTTTGAGGAAAAACCGACCTCACTGGAATGTTATTGAAGATGATGTAAAAAATGTTTCATTTTCAAGCCTTAACGAAGAAGTAGATATTGTAACGGGCGGTTTTCCATGTCAGGCATTTAGTTATGCTGGGAAAAAACTTGGGCTAAACGATGCAAGAGGGACATTATTTTACGAATTTGCCAGGGTTGTGCAAGAAACAATGCCGGCAATTTGCGTTGGAGAAAATGTGAGGGGGTTATTGACACATGAAAATGGCAGGACAATCGAAGGCATGATTTCAGTCCTTGATGAGATTGGCTACAATGTAATTACACCTAGAATTTTTAAAACCATTTTTTATAAGGTGCCACAGAAAAGGGAAAGGGTTTTAATTGTTGGTATCAGAAAAGATTTAAACCAACACCTATTCGATTTTCCCAAACCATTTAAAAAAGTTTACACCTTAAAAGATGCGTTAAAGAAAGGTGAACTATACAATTGCGATGTGCCAAAATCTGATGGTTCAAAATATCCTAAAAGCAAAAAAGAGGTTTTAGAGTTAGTTCCGGAAGGTGGATATTGGAGAGATTTGCCACTTGAAACACAAAAACAATATATGGGTGGAAGTTTTTATTTAGGTGGCGGAAAAACCGGAATGGCAAGGCGTATGAGTTGGTCCGAACCAAGTTTAACGTTGACTTGTAGCCCAGCCCAAAAGCAGACTGAACGTTGCCACCCTGAAGAAACAAGACCTTTTACAGTTAGGGAATATGCCCGGATTCAAACGTTCCCGGACAATTGGGCTTTTTCCGGCTCAGTGTCCCAGCAATACAAACAGATTGGCAATGCTGTCCCTGTAAATTTTGCTAAAGAGGTTGGAAATTCTATTATAAGGTTTTTAAATAAGATTTATCCAAAAACATAGTCCGCTTTTAGAATGCCGTTAAAAATATTGTTTACTTTTATGTTTCAATTTTGACATAAAAGCCAAGACAATGCCTTATCTAAAATGGATTTCAGATTCCGACCTTAAAAACGAAGTAAAGCAATTGCTTTCAATTGCGAAAGGTGCAAAAGGGGTTGCAGTTAAAGATTTTGGTAAAAATGTGATTGACCCATTTGCCGCACTCTTTGAGATGTCTGGTTTTGAAATTGAATATGACTCTTGGATAAAAAGTGAAAACACCAGGCAAGCTCAAAAATCACTTCAAAACCATATTGGAGATTTTCACCAAAATATTTTAGGGTATTCAAAAGGTTGGACAAATATGAAGGTTGGTAATGTTATTGACCTTGTTTCTGAAGAAAATAAAACGATTGCTGAAGTTAAAAATAAGTATAACACCATTTCTGGTGGAATTGTCTGGCCGCTCAAAATTTATCACACGACCAAAACCAGCCAAAGGGCTTGTCTTCCCCATTGCACGGACTGATAGAAATGGTGTAGCAAATTGAAAGATATGACTGAAAAAATCAACACCAGGCGGAATTAGGAATTAAGGTACAGTGGGGCTAAAAAAAGAGGCAGTAAGGAGATCACTGCCTTTTTTTTGGTTTCGGCCTTTCAGGGTTGCACGCCCCATTGTGTTTTAATTCGTTGCCAACAAGCAAAAAAAGCGTTACATATGAGTATTTAACAAGTATTTATAACACAATACTGCTCAAAGATGTTGTTACCCGTTTTAAGGTTAGAAATGTAAAGTTCCTTGAAAATTTGACTGCTTTTTTAGCAGACAGTATCGGTAGTATCGTTTCCTCAAAGAAAATCAGTGAATATCTAAGATCTCAAAAAGTAAATATTTCAACCCAAGTTGTTATAGACTATGGCTATCTTGAAACATCAACCTATAAGGGAATTAATCGAATGCATGTTAAAGGCTTTTGTTTAAAAATGGTGTGATGACATGTTTTATGACTAAAATTCCCGGTCTTAAATTGCGCTGAAAATCAACGCGTTGAAAAAAAGTTTAAAAAAAATCAAAAATAGTTGCTTTTTCGTGTCTATATTTTTCATGCTCGATCATTTATTAGTATGATTTTCTAACGATGAATGACGATATGGAAATGGATTTTTTGTCGCTGGTACAGGATGAAGGATTCGTGAGGCTAGTGAAGGAATCAGAACACCCCGGCGAGTTGCTGGATGAACTGATCAGGAAAAATCCTGCCAACAGGACGATGATCTGTTATGCGTTTGAGTTTGTCCGGATGAATGATGAGCAGGGCGTGAAAATGGACCCCGATGACCATAGCCGGATTTTGAAGAAACTCAGGGGGAGATCAAAATACAGGAAGGGTGGCAGTCACGGGAAGTTTCACATTTCCGGGTTCCTGAAAGCCGCCGTCATCCTTGTCATTTTTTCCGTCGGGGCATTCCTGGTTTATGAATTTTCAGGGAATTCCTACAGAAAGTTTATGAACAGCAGGATGACTGAAAGCGACCAGGCGCTTATTGTACTCTCCGACGGGTCTAAGCGTGTTTTGGAAAATAATGATTCGTATATTGAGTATCAGAACAAAGAAGTGATCATCCGCAATGACAAGGTGCAGGAGGAAAAAGTGATTAACAAGGCCAACGACGAGAGTTCCTTGTTAAACCAGGTGGTGGTTCCTTACGGTCAGCGGCACACGATCCGCTTGAGTGACGGAACGATCGTGCAGTTGAATTCGGGCAGCAAACTGGTGTTCCCTGCAGTTTTCCACGGCAGGAAACGGGAAGTATACCTGACGGGAGAAGGGTTCTTTGACGTCCGTAAAAATGCGGAAGCGCCGTTCATTGTAAAAACAGGCTACATCGATGTGAAAGCATTGGGAACAACCTTTAACGTGTCGGTTTATGACGATGAGAAACGGGCAGTGGCGGTATTGGTGGAAGGCAAAGTGCGGGTTTCTCAGAAAGATAAAGTGATTGACAATGAAGAACATGTTTTGAACCCCGGGCAGGCTTGCTTTTATTCGGTCAGTGACCGGAAGTCGGTCGTGAAGGATGTCGACGTAACTGACTATACCTGCTGGACGGAAGGCTTATTCCAGTTTAAGGATCTGGCGCTGGTGGATGTCGTCAGACGGGTCAGGAAATACTATAATACGCCGGTACAGATCGAAGGGGAACAATTTGCAAAAACCCTGATCTCCGGAAAGCTGGTCCTGTCTGACCATATTGAAGAAGTGATGCGATACCTTTCCAGGACGATGGAAGGAAGATATTCGAAAGGCCAAAACGGCATTTACGTCCTGAAACAATAAAACAGTTCCATACCGTTGCTGTTTCAGTTAATCGGGATGGCTTGTGATACACAAATTGTAATTAGTAAATTGAAAAACAGATGAAGAAACGTGACCCTGATCCCTAAAAAAACCGGAAGATGCTGCAACATCTGCCGGTTATTGAGTGATTAAATCGAGTTACCAATTAATCAATACAAATTTATGAAAAAAAAGCGAACAAAAAGGAGTAACTTTTACGGGTGCTTCCAAAGGTTGTTAAGGATGATGAAACTAACTGCTTTGTTGCTGTTCACCGGATTGATGTCGGTTTCGGCATCGATCTACTCCCAGGCAACGAAACTAACAATGGACCTGGAAAATGTCTCAATCCATGAAGTATTCAGGCAAATTGAGGCGAACAGCGAGTTTGTCTTCATTTATAAGAATGAAGTCGTCGACCTCGACAAGAGGGTGAATATAAAAGTAAGAAAGTCCACCGTCGAAACCATTCTGGATGAGTTGTTCCGGGAAGCGGGCGTCAAATATGAGGTCTTGAACAAGCAGATTATTTTAACGCCTGACCGGTCAATTCCGTCCAGGCAGG
>CAZANK010000131.1:0-8337 GCA_964486235.1 uncultured Prolixibacteraceae bacterium
ATTGGCTTACCTTTTAACACGGGGGTGATCCTTTATGCCATCCTGCTGATCGGGTTGGTCGTTTTCGGGATCCATTACACGTACCGAAAGAAGATGGTCTTCTGGAACACCGTCCTGGCGTCTTTGACAGTGATCCTGATCGGCTATTCATCGTTTGCCATGATCGTGATCCGTTCTTCGGCCAACACCCCCATGGATCAAAACAGTCCCGACAATGTCTTTTCCCTGCTGGGATACCTGAACCGGGAGCAATACGGCGACCGGCCTCTGGTGTTCGGGCCCTATTACAATACGCCGCTTGACAGTAAAACACCGTATGTGGACGACAAGCCCTATTACATCCAAAAGGATGGAAAGTATGTGGTTGCCGATATGCGGCAAAAACCCAGGTATGATTCCCGCTATACCACGATTTTCCCGAGAATGTGGAGCCGGCAGTCCGATCATGTCGCCGATTATAAGAGCTGGGCCGGAATTTCAGGAAAGCAGGTCACCTTCACGGATGAGGAAGGGCAGGCACAACGCCTCCAGTTACCCACCTTTGGGGAGAACCTTCGCTTTTTTCTGCGTTACCAGGTGGTTCACATGTACTGGCGGTATTTCATGTGGAATTTTGCAGGACGCCAAAATGATATACAGGGTCATGGTGATATCATGAACGGGAACTGGCTTAGCGGGATCAATTTTATTGACTCGGCCCGGTTGGGCGATCAGGCCTCGTTACCCGCCGGTCTGAAAAACAACAAAGGCCGGAATACCTATTATTTTTTGCCGTTGCTTTTGGGACTGGCAGGCGCCTTTTTTCATTACAAGCGGCACCGGAGGGATTTTTGGGTGGTCATGCTGTTGTTCGTGATGACCGGGCTGGCGATTGTCGTCTATCTGAACCAGTATCCGCATCAGCCCCGGGAGCGTGATTATGCTTATGCCGGCTCGTTTTACGCGTTTGCAATATGGATCGGACTTGGCGTTATCGCGCTGACCGACAGTCTGAAACGAAGGATACCTGAAGCGGTCAGCGCTGCGGGTGTGACGGCGGTCAGTCTTGCGTTGGTGCCGGGGATCATGGCTGCTGAAAATTGGGATGACCACGACCGTTCAAACCGCTACACCGCCCGCGATTTTGGCGCCAACTACCTGGAGAGCTGCGAGAAAAATGCCGTGATCTTCACCAACGGCGACAATGACACCTTCCCGCTTTGGTACAACCAGGAGGTGGAAGGCGTCCGCACCGACATGAGGGTCTGTAATTTAAGCTACCTCCAGACCGACTGGTACATCGACCAGATGAAGAGTAAAGCGTACGAATCCGGGCCGCTGCCGATCTCGTTTACCCATGACCAGTATGTCCAGGGCACGCGGGATGTGGTTTACCTGCTCAATGACCCGCGTGTGAAGGGCGCTGTTGAGTTAAGCAAGGCGATCGACTTCGTGAAGGACGATGATCCGCGCACCAAGCTTAGCCAGGCCGACAATGCGTCGTATATTCCTTCAAAGAAATTGTTTATCAAAGTGGACAAGGAGGCGGTGATCCGGAACAAGGTGGTACCCGAAAGCATGTATGACCGGATCGCCGATACGATCTTCATTGATTTCGGATCACGGAATTACCTGGTCAAGGACGAACTGATCGTGCTCGATATGATTGCCAATTCCAATTGGGAACGGCCGATCTATTTTGCGATTACCGTTGGCCGCGACAAATATCTCGGGTTGCAGGACTATTTTCAGTTGGAAGGGTTCGCCTACCGGTTTACGCCGGTTAAGACCACGTCGTCGGGCATTTACTTCGGATCGGTGAATACCGCAAAGATGTACGGCCGGATGATGAATACATTTAAATGGGGTAATATGGACGACCCCCGCGTTTATATTGATGAGAATAATCAACGGATGATGATGAACATCCGGAATAATTTTAACCGGCTGGCCGAAAGTTTGATTGCCGAAGGCCGGAAAGACTCAGCCGTCGAAGTCCTTGACCGGAACCTGGAGCTGATCCCGCATACTGTTGTCCCGTACAATTATTTTTCCCAGGAAATTGCCAACCACTACTTCGCGGCAGGAGCGAACGAAAAGGGGAAAGATGTGCTCCGGGAGATTTTCAGGAATTACCGGGAAGAGCTGGATTATTACCTGGCGCTGGATCCGGACTTGCTGGTTTCAGTCGACGACGAAATCCAGCGGATCCTGTATTTTTTGCGTGAAATGAGTGTGATTGCCACGAAATACGAGGAGGCGGGACTGGCAAAAGAGGTGAACGCAGAGTTTGAAAAATATTTAAAAATTTATAGTCCGGGAAGTTAATGCAGTTTTTGGATCCCAGGATAAGGTTACCGCAATTTTTGACAGGCTGTTTTCCCCTGGCAACGTGGAGGGGGCCTGCCTCCGGGAATCGGGTTTATCTGACTTTTGACGATGGGCCCGTTCCAGAAGTGACCCCCTGGGTGCTCGATCTTTTGAAGAAGGAGGATGTGAAGGCCTGCTTTTTCTGCGTGGGTGAAAACGTGGAGCGCCATCCCGGCATTTATCGCCGGATTCTGGAGGAGGGACACCTCACAGGCAACCACACGTACAATCACCTGCAGGGACTGAAGACGCCGGCCAGCCGCTATCTGGAAAACGTGGAGAAGGCAGCCGCCTGCATTGATTCGCGTTTCTTCCGTCCGCCGCATGGTTTTATGAGAAAGTCTCAATACCAGGCGGTTAGTCGAAGGTTTCAGGTGGTGATGTGGGACTTGATCAGCGGAGACTACCGTCAAAAACTGACTCCCCAGGGGGTGACGAACCGGGTGCTGAAGTACGTCAGGCCAGGGTCGGTCATCACTTTTCACGACTCGGTTAAATCGAAAAATAACCTTTACGGGGCTTTACCGGAGGTGGTCAGGGAATTGAAACGGGAAGGATACCGCTTTGGGGTCCTGGATGCCTGAAAAGCGTTAATTGAAAAAAACAGATACATGAACATTTTGCTTATCGGTTCGGGGGGAAGGGAACATGCCATGGCATGGAAGATCAGGCAATCTCCGGCATTGAAACAGTTGTATATTGCACCGGGAAACGCCGGGACTGCCGCGCTTGGGGAGAATATCCCGGTGGAGGTCACCGATTTTGAGGGCCTGAAAAATGTGGCCCTCGGAAAGAAGATCGATTTGATGGTGATTGGCCCGGAGGTTCCCCTGGTTGCGGGATTGCGTGATTTTTTTGAAAGTGGCCCTGCCTTAAAGCAGGTGAAGATCGTCGGACCCGGAAGGGCGGGCGCGCAGTTGGAAGGAAGCAAGGATTTTGCCAAGGCGTTTATGCAGCGGCACCGGATCCCTACTGCCCGCTACCGTGCGGTCACCGGGCAGAACATGGATGAAGGACTGGATTTTCTGGAGACGCTGCAAGGTCCTTACGTATTGAAGGCCGACGGGCTCGCGGCAGGCAAGGGCGTGCTGATCATCGACGACCTACCTCAGGCAAAAACCGCTCTCCGGGAGATGCTTGCCGGCCAGTTCGGCGCCGCGAGCAGGAAAGTGGTGATCGAGGAGTTTCTGTCGGGCATTGAGCTTTCCGTCTTTGTGATGACCGACGGGAAGGACTACCGGATTCTTCCCGAGGCAAAGGATTACAAGCGGGTCGGCGAAGGTGACACCGGACCGAATACCGGCGGAATGGGAGCCGTGAGTCCGGTATCCTTTGCCGGTAAGAGCTTCATGAAAAGCGTGGAGGAACAGATCATCCGGCCAACGGTTATCGGGTTGCAGCAGGAACAGATCCCTTATCAGGGGTTTATCTTTTTTGGACTGATCAACTGCGGGGGGCAGCCCTTCGTCATCGAATACAATGTCAGAATGGGCGATCCGGAGACGGAGGTCGTGATGCCGCGGTTAAAATCCGATTTTGTGGAATTGCTGAAGGCAACGGCAGACGGCACCCTGGCATCTGCCCGGGTCGAGTTTGACGAACGGGCGGCGGCGACGGTAATGCTGGTTTCAGGGGGCTACCCGGGACCCTATAAAAAAGGGGTTCCGGTCAGCGGACTGGAAAATAACAACAGCAGCATCCTCTTTCACGCCGGGACCAGGATGTCCGACGCCGGCGTGCTGACCGACGGAGGCCGGGTGATCGCTGTCACCTCGTATGGTGCAGGCATGAAAGACGCATTGGCTGTTTCCTACGCCAATGCCGGGCGGATTCACTTTGACGGGAAATACTACCGGAAAGACATCGGTTTTGATTTATAGAACATGATACTCAGATTCCTAAAAAGCAATCACCCTGTTCATTTCATCCTGATCCCGCTTGTTGTTTCGGCGCTCTGGGTCAGGTCATTCATTTCTCCCCGGCTGTTCCCGTTTTTTCCCGGTGAGAACAAGATGCCCCTTTATAACCTGGTGGATCAACTGCTTTCAGGACTGCCACTGGTTCAGAATGTCCTAGCGGTCGTCTTTGTCATCCTGCTGTCGTTCATGATCCTGCACCTGAACACGGTTTACGATTTTATCCAGATCCGGACCTTTTTACCATCCACGATCTTCGTCCTCATTGTGAGTGGACTGCTGGACCTGCATACGCTTCATCCCGTTTACTTCGGCACGGTGTTTTTCCTGTTAAGCATTTACCGGATTTTTCACGCGTCAGAGAATAAAAACGCGGGCGCCATCGCGTTCGACGCAGGATTCTGGCTCGCCGTGGCATCGCTTTTCTACCTGAAACTGATCTTCTACTTCCCCGTGATCTGGGCAGGGCTTATCCTGCTCTGGAGAAAAAAAGACTGGCGCGATTTCGTCATGTCGCTTACAGGGATGCTCCTGCCCTGGCTGTTCACCTTTTCGTGGTACTTCCTGACCGGCACCATGGAGGAACTGCGCGAAGTCGTCGTGCAAAATGTGATCACGCCAAACCGTTTTTTTCAGGATAGCCTGCCGTTTCGGATTTACCTGGCTTTCCTGACCCTGGTCACGTTGTGGTGCAGCCTTTTTCTTCTCGGACAATACGACGCCAAAAAAAGCAGCACCAGAAGGTATTTTAAAATTTTCTTCCTGATTTTTTTGATTTCCCTTGTGCTGTATTTCCTGGTCCCTGCTTCTTCCCAGGAAATTCTGGCCGTCATGGCCGTTCCGTTGACTTTTCTTATTTCAAACTACCTGATCACGATGAAAAGCAGTTTTTGGGGCAACGTGTTCATCCTGATTTTCTTGGGACTGGTCTTGTACATGCAGTCCGCCTGAGGGCAGATCAATTTTCTCGCGCCTCACCTCTCGCGGACTACCTGCACATGCAGTCCGCCTGAGCATTTATGGCTCACAAATTCTTTTAAAAAACTGTAACGGAAGGGCTGTTTATTCGTCTTATCTGGAAAAGTGATCTTTTTCCGGCATGTTTCTTGATCGAATAAGGCCCAAAAAATGACATTGGCATGTAAAAACCATTCGTTCATCGAATAATTGCTGGAATTACAGGGTGAACGACTAAAATTTGTAAGAGAAAACGAAAGCAGAAAACGAAAGCAGAAAACAGATATAGAAAACAGAAGCAGGAAACAACCATGATTCAACTAAACAACATCCACAAGTCGTACGAGATGGGTAGCAGCAAGCTTCATGTGCTCAAGGGAATCGATCTTGAAATTGAAGGAGGCGAATTTGTTTCCATCATGGGATCGTCAGGGTCCGGGAAATCGACCCTTTTAAATATTCTCGGCATTCTTGATAACTATGATGAAGGAAGCTATTATCTCGGCGGACAGATCATTTCTAAAATGAATGAGAAAAAGGCGGCCCGACTGCGAAATGAAATGGTGGGGTTCGTTTTTCAGTCGTTCAACCTGATCTCGTTTAAAAACGCGATGGAAAATGTGGCTCTTCCCCTGTATTACAAGGGTGTGAAGCGCAAAAAAAGGAATATGGTGGCCATGGAATACCTGGACAAGCTCGGGTTAAAACCATGGGCCGGCCATATGCCCGGCGAGTTGTCGGGAGGCCAGAAGCAGCGCGTTGCCATCGCAAGGGCCCTGATCGCCAATCCGAAGATCATCCTGGCCGATGAACCAACAGGGGCGCTCGACTCCACCACGTCTTACGAGGTGATGGATATCCTGAAGGAAATTAACCGGCAGGGAAAGACCGTGATTATTGTGACACACGAGCACGACATTGCCGCGATGACCCAGAAAATTATCCGTCTCAAGGATGGGGTTATTCACGAGGTGATCCGTAATGGTGATCTGAACGAGTTCCGCTATAAGTATTCAAAAGAGTTGCAACCGGCTTAAATCTTCCGTGAATGTTTGATATCGACAAATGGCAGGAGATACTGGCGACCATCAGAAAGAACAAGATGCGTACCTTCCTCACAGGGTTTTCCGTGGCCTGGGGTATTTTCATGCTGATGATCCTCCTCGGATCGGGCAACGGCCTTAGCAATGGCGTTGCCAGTAACTTCATGAACGATGCGGTGAACGCGATGTGGATCTGGACGGGGAAAACCACCATCGCTTATCAGGGAATGAATACCGGACGTTCTATCCGGTTTCATAATGACGATTATGACGTGATCAGAAGGATCAAGGGCGTTGAGACTGCTTCAGGGCGTTTCTTCATGGGGAATACCCGCTATGCCTACGGAAAGGAGTCGGGCGAATATACCACGATCACCTGTCACCCGGAACTGAATGATGTGGAACACCTGGAACTGATCGAAGGGCGCTTTATTAATCAGGTTGATATTCAGCAAAACCGGAAGGTGGCCGTGCTTGGGAGAGACATCCATGAGGCGCTTTTTAAGGACAAACCTGCCCTGGGTGAATATGTGAATGTGAACAAGGTTCCGTTTAAGGTGGTGGGTGTCTGCGCAGAACCCGGTTCGACAAGGAACCGCAATGCCTATATGCCGGTTTCCACGGCGCAGCGCGTGTTTAACGGCTCAAACCGGCTGCACAACTTTGCGGTCACCATCGCCGGAGAAACCCTGGAGGAGAGCCGGGAGATTGAAAAGAACATTCGCAGCACCTTTGCCCATAAGCTGAAGTTTGATGAGAAAGATGAAAGTGCCATGGGACTTTTTAACAAGCTGGAGCGTTACATCCAGACCATGCGTATTTTCCGGGCCATCAGGATTTTTATCTGGATCATTGGCATTGGCACCCTGATTGCGGGAATCGTGGGCGTGAGCAATATCATGCTCATTGTGGTGAAGGAGCGCACCAAGGAAATCGGGATCCGGAAGGCGATTGGCGCTTCGCCGTCTTCGGTGATTGGGTTGATCCTGCTGGAATCGGTGCTGATCACGACCGTGGCCGGTTATATCGGGCTTGTTTTCGGAACCGGACTGATGGAACTGGTCAATTATTTGATGCTGCAATCGGCAGGGGAAGCGGTTGCGCAGCAACAAAGTGAGACGGTCTTTTTGAACCCGACGGTTGATTTTGGCGTGGCTGTTTCGGCCACGGTTTTGCTGGTTGTCGCCGGCGCCGTTGCCGGATATATTCCGGCCAAACGGGCAGCCCGTATCAAGCCGATTATCGCGCTTCGGGACGAGTAAGCTGTGAACCATGAGGAAAGAAGGTGGCAGGGTGACAGGGTGGCAAGGTAGAAGGGTGGAAAAAAAGCACTTCTGACCCTGCAACCTTGAACATTGAACATCGAACTTTGAACGTTGGACCTCGAATTTTGAACATCGAACTGGAAAAGTATGTTTGATCTTGATTTGTGGAAAGAAATTATCAGCGCGTTGAAACAGAACCGGCTGCGAAGTTTTATGACCGCGTTTGGCGTGTTCTGGGGTATTTTTATGCTGATCATCATGTCGGGCGCCGGACGGGCACTGGAAAACGGGGTGCTGGAAGGGGTGAAAGGTTTTGCCACCAATTCGGCCTTTTTCTGGACCGAGCGCACCAGTAAGCCGCATGAAGGTTTTCAGCGCGGGCGGCGCTGGGAGTATAAAAATGAAGACATCGAATATATCCGTCAAAACGTGCGTGAAGTGGAGTACCTGTCACCCAGGTTGTTTGGATGGTCCCAGACCGGCGACAATACCGTCAGGGGCGAGCGCTCGGGCACGTTCAATGTCTATGGGGACTACCCTGACTATTTTAAGATTGACCGGTGGACGCCGCTGCAGGGGCGTTTGCTGAACGAGATTGACGTGTTGCGGCGGCGGAAGGTTTGCGTGATCGGCGAGCGTGTCCTGGAAGTGATGTTTGCGCCCGGGGAGAATCCGATTGGCGGGTACCTGAAGCTGAGCGGCGTATATTTTCAGGTGGTGGGAGTGGTCCATCCCGAAACCCGGATCAATATCGGCGGCGGCAAAAAAGAGGAGACGATCATTTTACCCTTTTCAACCATGCAAACG
>CAZANK010000132.1:0-8334 GCA_964486235.1 uncultured Prolixibacteraceae bacterium
TGCATATCCTGAACACCAAAAGAGGGACCTTTTTCCTGGCCGACACCATGTTTAACCGGCACCCGTCGACCGAAGTGCTGATCGACATTGCCAAACTGACCCATGATACAGTCAGGTTTTTCGCCCATGAACCAGTGATGGCAATCCTTTCCTATTCCAACTTCGGGTCCGATAAAGTGGGAAGCCCGGCCTCCGTCCACCAAGTCGTCGAAACCCTCCATCAGCGCTATCCGGATATGATCGTTGACGGTGAGATGCAGGTGAATTTCGCGCTGAACAGGAAACTGCGGGATAAAAAATACCCGTTTTCTAAATTATACGGAAAAGAGGTCAACACCCTGGTGTTCCCCAACCTGAGTTCGGCTAACACGACCTATAAAATGCTGACCGAAATGGGATTGGCCGAGAGTATCGGTCCCATCCAGATGGGATTAAAGAAACCGATTCATATCCTCGACGTGGAAAGCTCGGTCCGCAGCATTGTTGATATGACGGCCATCGCCGTGCTGGACGCCATTGTGGATGAACAGATCAGAAAAGGCAAAAAGACGCTGTAAAGGTGATTGATGTTGGTTGGCTGCGACGAACTGGTTCATTACCGAAACTCGTGTACAACCTGGAACATGGCGGCTATATTTTGGGGAGGAACGTCCGGCATGATATTGTGAACGGTATTGAAAACGTACCCGCCCCCTTTTGAAAAAACCTCCAGGTTATGTTTGACAGTTGGATGATCTCAGGACGTCCGTCGTGAATGACCGAGCCGTCCCTCACCACTTTCATATTTTCGGACGACAACTCCACATCAAAGATACTGCCCCTGAAGCCGAACCCTTTAACGGCTATTTTTCCTTCTTTTACCGGCTGGGGATGGATGAATAACTGACCGTTATATTGAGGCCGGAACCCGATTACCCCAAAAAGCACCGCTTCGGCCCCCCCAAGCCCCGATACGACATTCGCGCGTTTATGCTGTGGGCTCACAGGCTTATCGGCGAAGTGTTCCTGGGGATAATAAATCAGGTGTTTCCCCATCCAAAAGTGACGTTTCAGGATGTCCCAGCCCAGGTCGGGCTTGTTTTTTTCATACATGATCAGGGCCAACTGCGGACCGTCGCCGGTATACGCGCCCCCTCCCGACCAATCCGTATCCAAAACCTCATAATGGATGCGGTCTTCTTTTGAAATACTTGTAATCCCATAGTCGCCAAGAAAAGCCCCGTCGCGCAGATGGGCTGTCAGTTTTTCCTCCATTTCGGCGGTACAGATCCCTGCCCGCAGCGCATCATAAGCCTGAATCGAATAAACCACATCCTTAAAGCCGTCAGGGTACACGGAGGCGAACCATCCCGCCTTGCTGTTCCACAGTTCTTTCCGGACAGCCTGTTTTACCGATTCAGCGTTCGTATTCCAGCGTTCACATTCCGCTTCAGGACAACCAACCACCTCACCCATCGCCGCCAATTGTTTCAGGCACCAGCACCTCTCTGCATTGGGACTTACCACGTAATGTTCCCATCCTGTCCCGCGCATTTCCAGCAAATTATTTTGAACCCCATAGTCGATGAGCTGATTTTCTTTTTGCAGCTTTTCATTGTTTAGCACCAGCTTCTGCACCACGAAAAACAGCTCATTCGCGGGGCCAAGAAATTTAAAGATGTTGGAAACAAGGTTGGTGTAGGCCCACGGACTGTAGGAATATTTCACCCCTGTTCCTTTTCCGTTCAGGGTGTAGGCATAAAACTGTTCGAGGTCGATATTTCCCATCATTTTTGCAACATTGACGACTGCCGAGTCGAGCATCAGCGTGACCATCTGGGGTACATAACCGGCAATGTCCCATAAGTAAGCGCACATGCCGCCCCCATCCATGCCACATGTCGAAACGAACGGATTAAACAGATACGACGGATTTTCCCAGATACAGACCAGTCCGCTGATGACCGAACGCCTGTAATAATCCTCCAGTCCTTCGATATTGCTTTCGAGCGACGGGATATTTTTTGTATAAACCGCCAACCTCTTTTCCCACGCCCGGGTCGAAATCTCCGCCATCTCCGCGGCATCGGACCGGACAGGCATGGGCCCCCCTTTCTTTTTCATCACGGCAGAAAACCAGGAGACGCTTGTTTCACCGGGCAAAATCGCCGTTTCGTGATTTTCACGGAAAAGTGCAATCGCCGCAGATTCGTTGGCCCAGACGTTCGGCGAAACTTGTTGCGCTCCGGGAGCATTTGCCCGGGGAACGCCAAATCCCCAGCTTTCTGGAGCAATAACAGACGGGGCGCCCGGCTCCGTTTCCGGGAACAGCCTGACCCGCATGACCCTGTCTGTACGGTTTGTGATCTTCACTTTCTCGATCACGCCGGCTTGTCCAAACATGGGAATCAGCTCGGAGGTTACACCCAGTGAAACCAGCTTTCCGTTTTTCAGGTGGTGATAGGTTCCCCGGCGTTCAATCTTATGCGGATACCAGGTCCCGCCGGCGTAAAGGAGCCCCACATCGCCTTTTCCATAGCTCCCCGTATCGGTTATTTTGATGGAGTCCACCTCCATCGCAATCCTCATCCGGAAATTTTTGGCGGCAAACGGCGGGGAGTAGAATTCGTTCACACCCAAAACCGTCAGGCATTCCGGATTGACAGTGGTATATCCGCTGTTCACCCAGATGTGGCTTGCGCCCGAGGTGACCTGTTCCAGGGGGATGGCGAAATGTTCGGGCTTAAACTTGCTGCCGGCGACGCTGTGTAAACTCATTGCCAGGCCTAAGAAAACAAAAAGTCGCTTCATCTTTTTTTTTTAATTTCAGTAAAAATGAAGGGGGAATTCGCCGGGAAATCCGGCATCCCCCCTTCGGTACTTACTCTCAATAACCCGTATTTTGCGTCAAATAATCGGGCTTTAAGTTCACTTCATCAGAAGGTATCGGGAACAAGACTTCATGATCCTCAATGGACGCATTTGGGATGCGGGCTCCATGAGGATAAAAAGCGTTCAAGGTACTTTTAAGATAGCTGAAACCCCGGTAAGATAAATCAAACCAACGGTCGCCCTCCAGGATAAACTCTTTTTGCCGTTCGTTTGCCAGGGCATCGTGCATCTGTGCCTTGGTATAATTGGAAGGCAACGGCCCTAACCCGGCCCTTTCCCTGACCTCATTGATGTACGGGTAGGCATTGGCCGTGCTGCCGGTCTGGTTTAACGCATCGGCGTACATTAACAGGACATCGGCATAACGAAGGACGATAAAATCAGAACCGGAATAAAAATCGGCAGTGGTTTTGATATCCAGGTATTTCTTCGAGTAATAAAAAGTGACTTCGCCGACTGATCCAAACACGATGTCCATGGAGTCGATCAGCGCCTTTCTCTTATCCTGCGAAGAAAATTTGGCGACCGTGTATGGTTCAAGTACCCAATCGCCGCCTCCGTTGTCGCTTGTCGTGACGTTCGGCAGGATGCCTCTTGAAAAGCGGGGCAACGTTCTGCTCGTAAACGGGGAGTTTTCCCCTCCTACCCGCTCGTAATTAATGGCAAACAATATTTCATCACTGTAACCATCGGCGTCATATAAGTCCTCCAACTGACCCTCCAGTTCCAACCCGCTGTTATTCACGATGTCGGCAAGCGTGGTCACCGCGTTTTGATAATCGCCTCGTTGCAGGTAGACTTTTCCCAGAAGCGCTTTTGCCGCCGCCGATGTCACCTTCCCCTTCGCCTCCTGGGCCTGTTTTGCCGACCTCTTTGAATCAATATCGAGAACATCTTTCAAATCACTGATGATGAAGTCGTAGATCTCATCGACAGAAGAACGGCCCACCGAATAGATATCACTGAGGTTCACAATTTCCTGTTCATATTTGGGAACCCCGCCGTAAATGCGCACCAGATTAAAATAGGAAAAAGCGCGGATGAATTTGGCCTCCTTCACAAAGACTTCCCGGGCAGACTCAGGAACCTCCGACTTTTCAATACGCGTGATGATGATATTGGCATACGAAATGGAATAATAACACGCCCCCCAGAAATTCTTAATACCGCTCGAATTCGTCGGGATATTGGCACTTTTGAAATTGACATAATCGCCGGTGACGTAGTAGTCGCACCACACATTATCCGTCATCAAATCGGTAAACGTGATCAGGTTTTCAATTTGTGTTTTCAACGATCTGTAACAGGCCGTGACGGAAGCCTGAAAATTGTCTTCTGTTTTATAGAACTTGTCGTAGGTTAAATCTCCGGGATGTGTTCTCTCAAGAAATTCCTCGCACCCTGCCACGACCATCAACAGAAACATGATCGTCAGATATCTTTTTATGATCTTCATAATGATGAATCTTTAAGTGTTAGAAATTGACATTTAATCCAACCGTGTAAATACGCGCCAACGGGTAAGTGCCGAGGTCTTTCCCAAACTGGGCCGTACCTGCCTCTCCCCTGGTCGAATTGGATTCCGGGTTATAAAACGGGTAGTCGGTGAAGGTATGCAGGTTTTGCACCCCCAACGTGACCCGCAGCTTTTCAAGACCCATCCGCGAACAAACCTGACCGGGAATATTGTACCCCAGAACCACGTTTTTTATCCGGAGGTAGGAGGCATCCCACACAAAATAGTCAATATTCGAGTGGCGGGGACCGCTGACCTGTGTGCTGGGAAAAGCCATGTACAGTTCGTCTCCATGACCATAACGGTTGTCAAAATAGACCTGAAGCGTGTTTTCCATCGGGCGTAACAACGCGGCCTGCCGTGCGCCGACCATCACCTGGGAAGCGCCGTGGCTTCCGTTTAAGAAAACGGCCAGATCAAAATTCTTATACCTGAGGTTTGTCGTGAAGCCATAAGTAAAGTCAGGCAATATATTACCTACTCTTTGCATATCGTCATCATTCAGCATCCCGTCTTTTTTGTAATCTTCAAAGATGGTATCGCCAATCTTGGGATTGTTGGAGCCCGGGAAATTAGTGAGTTGTTCCTGCGTCTCATAGTTTCCAATCGCTTTCCAGCTATAAATCTCAAAAATCGGATGCCCTTCAATAATCCGGATGGTCCCGGCGCCCGGGAACCCTAAGCCATACCTGATCTCACCGGTGGCCGTAAACACGTCGCCTACCTCATTCTTGATTTTTGTGAGGTTGAAACCCGTGGTCCAGGAAAAATCTTTTGTTTCGATATTGACGGTATTCAGGGCCAACTCGATCCCCTTATTGGTCATATCGCCGATGTTATCGAGCAAAGAGGCGGCAATCCCGTTTTCCAGCGGCAGAGCCCGATGCAGCAACATGTTACTTGTTTTCCGTATGAAATAATCGGCCGTCAGATTTACGCGGTTTTTAAAAAGTCCCAGATCGACGCCGAAATCAGTCTGCGCGTTTGTTTCCCACTTCAGATTCTGGTTTTCGATAGAAGAAGGGATCAGGGCAATCTCCGTGACGCCACCCAGCGAAGCCGGCGCGTAAGTATAAAGGTTACCGTAGCCCACTTTTCCCTGCCAGGCATAGTTTCCAAACTGGTCGTTTCCTGACACCCCGTAACTGACCCTTAATTTCAACTCATTCACCGATGGCAGGTTTTTCATGAACGTCTCCTCGGTGACGCGCCACGCACCGGATAAGGCAGGGAAAAGCCCCCAGCGGTTGCTCGGCGCGAACTTGGATGAACCGTCATACCGTAACGACCCCATCAACAAGTATTTGTCTTTATAGGAGTAATTCACCCTCGAGAATAACGATTCAAACGTGTTCTCGCCAAATTCGCCTCCGCCGATCACCAGCGCCGCGCCATAGATATTTGGCCGGAAATAGTTGTCGAACCGGGGAATAGGATTGGCGGCGTTGGCCGTGCCCCGGTTATTGGAATCGGCGGTCGCAGTGGTGGCCCTGTTCCCGTTATACTGGATACTGTAACCGGCCACCATTTCAACATCATGGTCCTTTGCAAAGGTATGCTTAAAGTCCAGATAAGCTTCCGTGGTCCATGATGTAGCCGTGCCATTCGCTTGTCCGGCCCTCATCCCGTTGTATACCGGATTGGAAAAATTGGCAAACGGACTTCCATTTCCGGCCAGATACGGACTGACGTGATAATCCCTGAAATAGGAATACAACCTTCCGCCAAAGCTGGCATTCAGGCTTAACCCTTTTACCGGCTCATAAATCGCGTACAAACGCCCCAACACGTTATTTTTCGAATAGTTATCATGGGTTTCCTTCAAGTTTGCCACCGGATTGGCGTACCCCTTTAAAAAATAGGGTGCGTATTCGCCCTGGGCGTATTGCCCATAATCTCCGTTTTCCAGGTACACCGGTAGAATGGGTGCAAACCACAAGGCTTCCTGAATCACATTGCCGGCAATGCCATACGCACCGCCGCCGTGCCCGAATCCGTTTTCGATCGAACCATTCACCCTTTCTTTGGTGTGCGCGGCATTAAAAGTAACGCCGGCCGTCAGCTTCGGATTCAATTCAATATTGAAATTCCCGTTTGCGGAATAAGTTTTCGAATACGTGGTTAAAATGATCCCTTCGTTATCGAGAATGTTCGCGGCCAAATAATACTGTACTTTGTCACTTCCGCCCGATGCCGATAACTGGTAGTTCTGATAAGGCGACACCCTGAAAATCTCGTCCTGCCAGTCGGTGTCCGCAAAATTTGACGCATCACGGTTGTAGAAGTCAGGCAAGGTTAACCCGTCGTTGCTGTAAGCTTCTTTCACCAAAGTAAGAAAATCATCCCGGTCAAGAACGTCCACTTTATTCGTTACTTCCTGCAACCCATACGTTGCATTCACGGAAAATTTAGCTTCTCCGTACTTTCCTTTTTTCGTGGTGACCAGAATCACACCGTTCCCCGCCCGGGAACCATAGATGGCGCCGGCAGCCGCATCTTTCAGAATGGTCACATTCTCAATCGATTTCGGATTCAGCATCGAGAACTCCGTGGCACCGGCCATCAATCCGTCAATCACGTACAGCGGTTCGCTCCCGGCATTGATCGAACCATAACCTCTTACCCGGATCACGGGCAACACACCTGGTTGTCCGGTTCCGCTTTCTGCCACGACACCCGAAATCTGTCCGGCAAAAGCGTCAGCGATCGTATTCAGCGGAAGCTCTTCCATTTGTTCCGAATCAATCCGGGTGACCGAGGTGGTCAGCTTCTTTGTACTGGTGGTACCGTAACCGATCGCGACAACCTCTTCAATTCCGATTGCGCTTTCTTCCATCATGACGTGAATTTCCGCCTGACTTCCAACCGGCACTTCCGTCGTTTTCATCCCCACGAAAGAAAAGACGAGCGTCGCGTTGGCAGGAATATTCGTCAAATTAAAGGTTCCGTCACTCCCTGTGATGGTCCCGGACGTAGTCCCCTTGATAGCGACAGTAACTCCGGGTAAGGACATGCCGGAAGGGTCGGTCACTTTCCCGGAGACTGATCTCTGCTGTTGCGCATTGTTCAGGATGGAAGTCCGCGTCAATGCGATTCTCCGGTCACTGATCTTGTATGTAATATCCGTGTTCACAAACAAACCATCCAAAATCTGCTGAATCGTTTCATCATTGGCCGATACGCTCACTTTTCGCTCCACATCGACATGATGGGCTTCATAAATGAAATAGAAGTCAGTCTGGTTTTCAATGGTATTCAAGACGTTTCGGATGGAGGTGTTGGTCATGCTCAGACTTAAACGTGTATTCTGTGAATACAGGTCAACCGCCAGGGTCTGGGTCGCGCAGATTAGTAAAACAATGACTGTCGTTCTCATTTTTAACCATAATTTGGATTTCCAGCACTTGTAAAAGCCGGAAACCGGTAATGAATGCTTTTTTTTCGCTTCGCGCAAATTGCTCACGCTCGACAAAATCTCAAACAAGTTTGGATTTTGTTCTCTCTTAATTGCAATTTTCATAAATTTGTTACGTTTTGGATTCAAATTCAAAATAGTTCATGAAGTCTTCGAGGTCGAAATTCAGAGACTTCATCGGCATTTAAAGGAGGTGTTCGCGCATCTCCTTTATTTTTCAGATCAGTTTTTTTTCATAGGCAGACGGCATTTTATTTCATTAGTATCACTTTCACGGGAACTTCGGGGTCCTTGCTGGGAATGATTTTATAATGAACAGCACAGGTATACCGGATCAGGTCGAAAATTTCATCCACACTTTCATTAATGATCGTGGCATTGAACAGGAGCTTGTACACGCTGGGGTTCTTTACCTCGATTCGAATGTTATACCACCGTTCGAGCTTTTCCAGAACCTCGTCCATCGGCGTATTTTCGAAGATCAGAACACCGTCTTTCCAGGAGGTATACTTGTAAACCCGGACGGGCCTGA
>CAZANK010000133.1:0-2217 GCA_964486235.1 uncultured Prolixibacteraceae bacterium
CGGCTGTTTTGTAGGCAACAACCGAAATTCCAAACGTTTGAAAAACCAGCGCTGCAATCCAAAATAAGAGCGGGGGTTTTTGGTCGTAAGGATCCCCTCCGATGGTCAGATCGATCCAGTCTTGGTTTTCCAGCATTTCCCGTCCAATCTGCGCATATTTGGCGCCATTCACGACGAGCGCGATAAACAGTCCGGCGATATTGACAAGCAAATAAAACAAAACGCCGATTAAAAGCCATTTCTCTTTTTTCATTTCCACCCTCTTTATTTAAGTCCTTAACGATTGAAATCGATGCACTTTGCCCATTAAATTTTAAAGTCAGTGATCAAATACAGGCTTTTGTTCAAAAGTAGATATAAATTGTATCGATTTTCTTAAGATTTGCTTAAAATTGGCGGACCGGAGTTTGGATGAGGAGAAAACATTGGTGAACGGGACCCATGCTTTGCGGAGCAATGCGATTAGACTCACGCCTGATGATTTTTGAACAGATCAGTCGGAAATGAAACCATCGCTGTAGAGCCAGGAAAGAACAATAAGCCCCAATATCACCCGGTAATAGCCAAAAACCACGAAACTGTGCTTTTTGATGAAATTCATGAGGAATTTGATCACTCCCGCCGCGACGATAAAAGAAACCAGCAAGCCGGACGATAAAATCACGAAATGATGGAATGAAAAGTCGAGGGGACTATTAACCAGCGAATACACCGAAGCGGCAAGAATCGTGGGAATGGCCAGAAAAAAGGAGAATTCGGCAGCCAGCTTCCTTGAACAGCCGAGCATCAGGGCGCCGATGATCGTCGCCGCCGAACGGGACGTGCCGGGCACCATGGCCAGACACTGAAACAGTCCGATCAACAGCGCCATGGTGTACGTCATCTCCTGCACCGATAAAACTTTCCCGTTTTTTCTTTTGCCATCGAGCATGATCAGCAAAATCCCGCCGATAATCAGGCTGATGCTCACGGTGGTCAGGTTAAACAATCTTTTCTGAATGAAATCAGCGAACAGGAAACCGAAGACAGCCGCAGGTAAAAATGCGGTCATGATTTTGGACCAGAGCAGGACAAACTTTTTCTCAAACAGCAATGCCGGACGCGAAGGGAAAATATCCTTCCAAAAATGAATGATCACCGCCAGAATAGCGCCCATCTGGATAAATACATCGAAAACGACCGTGAATTCTTCAGAATAAGTGAGCCAGTTATTTACCAAAATTAAATGGCCGGTTGAGGAAACAGGCAGAAATTCGGTCAATCCTTCCACGAACCCAAGAATGATCGCCTTTACGATTTCCCACATAAATAAAAATTTAAAAAGCATAAAGAAAAGGAAAATTTGGTGATTAAAAGAAATCCAAACTGTATAGATTTATTCTAAACAACTATTTTGTCAAATTGATTGATGGCGGATAAAAGATAATTTAAAACCGGAATGAAGAAAATAGCCTGGGAAAAGAGCAGTTTTCTGCGAAATGATAAAAAAAATGATTAACTTAATCCCATCAAATTACGGGCGTCAAGCGCGTTTTTTAGGGGTTGTCAACATAGTAGGCGCTGAACGGAGGATCAGGACAAATGTTCTGACTAACTGAAAATTAGTTGAACTGTCAATGGAGGAAAGGGGAGAGATCCATGGATTTCTTCCCTTTTTTTTGAGCGGATTCTGTGTATTGTAAGAACTTTGAAAAACCCCGGTGTGTTCATCTTTATTGATGATAACGGCGCAAAGCGTTATATTTGCAGATGGGGTATTTGGAACGATTTCCCTATTCTGCCCGGGCTCCGCATGTAAGGAACTTAATTGAACGAAATGGAAGTAACGGTCGAGCTGGTTTTGCTGGTACTGTCGGTCCTTTTTTTTGTCAGCATCATGGCGGGAAAAGCCGGCTATCGATTTGGTGTGCCTGTGCTGTTATTATTCCTGGCGATCGGGATGCTGTCGGGCACCGATGGTCTGGGTATTGAATTTGAAAATTTTCAGGTAGCCCAGGCGATCGGGACCATCGCGCTTTGCATTATTCTTTTCTCGGGTGGAATGGATACAAAAATCGCCGATATCAAACCCGTTGTTCCGCAGGGGATCGTGTTGGCCACATTGGGCGTGTTGCTGACCACCTTTTTTACGGGAATGATGATCTGGCTGGTTTTCTCGATCATGGATGCCGGGATCAGCGAAGGTGCCGGACTCCTTTCGGCCTTGTTGCTGGCGGC
>CAZANK010000133.1:2317-8323 GCA_964486235.1 uncultured Prolixibacteraceae bacterium
ATCGGGAACGCCAAATTTGTGCACAAACGTTCGTCCATGAATTTTTTCGACGGACTGGCCTGGCTCAGCCAGATCCTGATGTTCCTCACCCTGGGACTTCTGGTGAACCCGCACGAGTTGATCCCGGTGATCATTCCGGGTCTGATCATTAGTTTTATTATGATCCTGATCACAAGGCCGGCGAGTGTGTTTATCAGTTTGTTCCCGTTCAGGAAGATGTCGTTCAGGGAAAAATCATTCATTTCATGGGTAGGGCTGCGCGGCGCCGTTCCGATCATTTTCGCTATTATCCCGCTGGCAGAGCAGGTGCCCCACGCCCGGTTTATTTTCAATATCGTATTCTTTTGTACGCTGGTCTCACTGGTGGTACAGGGGACCACACTGACCAGGTTCGCCGCGTGGCATGGACTGGCGGAAAAACCGCGGGGATTTAAAAGACTGATGGAATTTGACCTGGAATTTTCGGACGAAATCAAATCGGTGACAACCGAGGTGAGCGTGATCGCGCAAACGTTGACAAACGGCAACCGGCTGATGGATATTGAGTTGCCCGATAACACGCTCGTTGTCATGGTTAAGCGGGGAGGGAAGTATTTTGTACCGACCGGGTCCACGGTCTTACAGGAAGCCGATAAACTTCTGATCATTACCGATGACCAGGAGGCGTTAATGGAGACTTACCGGAGAATGGGGATTGAAGACAAAGCCGTCGGTCGGCGCTAGTCTGCCCGGAATGGATAGCCCGGGAGCACCGTCGCCGATCCCCCAATCAATTTTTTTTTTGACAGATCAGGGTAAGATAGTCTGAACGTGTCTTAGCGTAAAATAACCCCCCAAAAGCGGTCATTCGCCGATTTTTGGAGCGGTAAGTGACAGGTTTAACTAATTTCGCAGCCGAAAACAAGAAAACAGAAAACAATGCAAACAACAATGATGAAGCTGTTATGCTTCTGGATGATGATCTTGCCTGCGTTCCGGATGCAGGCCGATTCTGCCGAGAAAAAGCGGTTTACGGTCAGTGGCTATGTGAAAGACGCTTCGAACGGCGAAGTGCTGATCGGAGCCACCGTGTTTGCGCCCGGCAAATCAGCGGGGACAGCGACCAATGCCTACGGATTTTTTTCGCTGAGTCTCGATCCGGGTGACTATGAAATCAGGTTTGGATACATTGGGTATAAAAACGAAAGCAGGCTGGTGAATCTCAACCGGAACATGACGCTCAACGTGGAGCTTTCGTCCGAAACCCACGAACTGGAAGAATTCGAGGTCGTGGCAAACAAACAGGGAGTGGACCTGCGTAAGCCGGAAATGGGATCGACCACCCTGCCGATGAAAACAATCCGCCAGATTCCGGCCATCCTGGGTGAAGTCGATCTGATTAAGGCGATCCAGCTTTTGCCGGGGGTGCAACCGACCAGTGAAGGATCGTCATCCTTCAGCGTCAGGGGCGGATCGGGCGACCAGAACCTTATCCTGCTCGACGAGGCGACGGTTTACAACGCGTCGCACCTGATGGGTTTCTTCTCTGTTTTTAATAATGACGCCATCAACTCGGTGAAGATCTATAAAGGCGACATTCCGGTGTGGGCAGGAGGCCGCCTGGCATCGCTGCTCGACGTCAGAATGAAGGACGGGAACAACAAGCGCTTCGCGGCCTCGGGAGGCATCGGACTGTTATCAAGTCGCTTAACGCTTGAGGGGCCTATTCAACAGAATAAAAGCTCCTACATTCTGTCAGGGCGGAGGTCTTATTTTGATCTGTTTACGGCAATGTCGAGCGATGATGACCTGAAAGATACCAAGCTTTATTTTTTCGATCTGAACGGGAAAGTCAATTTTACACTGGGTGAGAAAGACCGGCTCTACTTCTCCGGATATTCGGGGAGGGATGTCTACGAGAGCGATTTTGCCGGGATGAATTTTGGAAACAGGACATTGACATCGCGCTGGAATCACCTTTTCTCCCAAAAGATATTTTCAAACCTGAGCCTGATCTACAGCAAGTATGATTATAAACTGGATTTCTCATCCACCGACAGTAATGACTATATCTGGAAGTATGATATGGATGACGCCGGACTGAAATACGATCTGGGGTTTCTGATTTCTTCACGTTTTGAGCTGAAGTCGGGCTTTCAGTGGTCGTTCCACACCATGCATCCCGGTAAGATTTCATCAACCGGGAATAGTTATGAGCCGTATATCCTTCAAACGAAGAAATCAGGAGAGGGGGCTGCCTATATCCAGGCGGAGCAAAAGATCGGCGAAAAAATCGTGCTGCGGTACGGACTGAGGTGGTCTTTGTTTGTAAACAGGGGGATCGACACGGTTTACGTGTACAATGACCAGTATGAAGAAACAGGGGTCAGGACCTGGGGCGACGGTGACTGCTTTAACGGACAAAACGGGCCCGAACCCCGCGTCGGGATGTCGTACCTGATCAACGGGGTATCGTCATTGAAAGCCAGCTATGCCCGCACGCGCCAGTATTACCAGATTGCAACCAACTCCACGACGGGAACGCCGCTCGATTTGTGGTTCAGCGCGAGCCCGAACGTAAAGCCGCAGATCTCCGACCAGTGGTCGGTTGGTTATAACCGTTTTCTCGCTGATCAGAAGGTGGAACTCTCGGCGGAGGTTTATTATAAGAAGATGCGGCATACCATTGACTTTAAGGATCATCCGGAATTGTATTTCAACCGGAGACTGGAGGGTGAACTGCGTTTTGGGAAGAGCTATGCATACGGGGCCGAAGTGATGGCCATGCTGGATTACAGGAAGATCAGCGGCTGGGTGGGTTACACCTACACCCATTCGGAACGTAAGATCGATGAAGTCGCCAACGGCGAATGGTTTACCTCGCCCTTTGAGAAACCTCACGCGGTGAATGTGGTACTGAACTACCAGCACAACAAAAAAAACAGTTTCGGGGTGAACTGGGTGTACGCATCGGGACAACCTGCCACCTTTCCCGTAGGACGATTCGAATACGGGAATGTGATCCTGCCGGTTTATTCAGACCGGAATTCGGAGCGGTTCCCTGCCTATCACCGGCTTGACCTTGCCTATACGCATAAACTGCGTAACTGGGGCAAAGTAGAGCGCGAACTGAGCTTCTCGCTTTATAATGCCTACGGAAGGCATAATACCTGGTCGATCTACTTTGAGGCCGACGAAGATGATCCGAAGGTCATGAAAGCCAAAAACCTGTATCTGTTCACATTTGTCCCATCCATCACGTATAACTTAAAATTCTGATCACGATGAAAAAGTTCTTTAATTTCGTGCTTGCAGCGTTGTTTTTGACAGCCTGCACCGAAGAAATCGACCTTTCGCTTAAGAGCCACGGAACAAGGATGCTTGTCGTCGAAGGTCAGATCACGACCGACACCACGGCTCACTGGATTAAACTGAGCTATACCTCCGATTATTACCAGACCGGAGGCGACGATGTGGAGAATGCCATGGTGTCTGTGTCGGATGGAACCGAAACGTACCTGTTAACGGAGGACGCCGGGAAGAAAGGGCTGTTCAAGACGACGTCCGGTTTTTACGGCGTCCCGGGGAGAACCTATACCCTGACCATTTCAGGAATTGACAGTGACGGCGATGGCGTGGACGAGACCTACACGTCCGAAAGTACGATGCCTGGTTTCCCGGTGGTCGATTCGATCCGGGTCGCCGTGGAGCATAAGTTTTATACAGATGTGCTGCAGATCAGTTATTATGCCCAGGAGCCGCCAACACCCAACGACGCCTATCTCTACCGGGCCAGTGTGAACCAGGTCATGGTTACTGACTCACTTCATGAGTGGAGCTTTACCGACGACGGGCTTTTCAACGGGCAGCGCATCGAGGATGAGCCGGTAATCTACCTGGATCAGGAGATTGAGCAGTATAAGGTCAACGATGGCGATGAAATTACGCTGGAGGTCTCCCGTATCCCACACGCTTATTATCAGTTTTTGTATGATGCGCTTTGGGAATACTGGGGTTCGGACCCGTTTGGCGGAACCCCGGCCAATATCCGGACGAACATTTCGGGCCCGCGCAAGGCATGGGGTTTTTTCACAACTTACGCGACTGTCAGGAAAACAAAAATTCTGAAATTAGTGGCAGATTAACGATTGGCAGCGTCGTGAGCAATAAGCAGCGAACCGTGCGTTTTTCCGGTTTTCTTCCAAGCGAACAGCTCATTGTTCCGGAGGGAGCGGCTGCGGAAATGCGCCAAGTCTTTTGATCTTAAGTTTGTAGTCAATCCGGGGACCAGGCTTATAAATTGGCATCCGGTGGTCATGTTGCGGGAATATGACAACAGGCATGTGATCCATCGGGAGCCGCCTCTCTGCTAGCATCTGTGGCTGAATCGAGTCACCGGGCAGCGACCAGCGGTTTCCAAGCCGCGGCATTTTCCTGTTATGAAGCGAGTCCTTCGGATGAATGCGAAAACGGTACGCTTCGGGTGACGGCATATGAAACCTCGGACCTTTGTGCTCAGAAGGGACCGAAGAGGTATCGGTTACGGCCGGTTTTTCCTTCTGGCCAAAGGCAGGAACACAACAAAAAGCTGCAAATAGGGTTAACAAGATGATTTGTCTCATGGCTGATCTGATTTTCGGATTAAAATTCCTGAATTTCACGGAATAAACCGATGAAGATGATCATGTTAGACAACAGGAATAACAAAGTTTAACATTTTGTGACCGCGCCGGATTGGTGGATTGCCGGCAGTCGGTTAAATTTGTCCGGAAGTTTTCCTGGACCGGTGCGGGAAAAGGATGTTTGCGGGAGACATAAAGTTAAAAACATGAAGCAATTTTTGATTATAGGGACAATTTTTCTGGTTATAGAATATTATTCTTTTGTTGCGTTAAGGACCTCGATCCGTAGTCTGGATCACGGATGGCATGTCGTGCTGTATACTACTTACGTGTTATTGACCATGGGTGTCTTCGTGAGCGTTTACTCTTTCTTTCACTGGAGGTCCGGTCCCTGGCCGTCGGATACACTGAAGTTGACGGTCAATTTTTTTATCGGCCTTTTCCTTGGAAAATTTTTAATTTCAGCGATCATGGCGGTCGGAGATATTTTCCTGGTGTTGAAATGGATGAGCAAGTCCATGTTTTTTTTTATAGAAGGCAAGACAGAGATGGTGAAAGGAGGAGCCGGTGCGGTAAGCCGGACGCAGTTTATTTCACATACTGCCCTTTTATTAGGCGGATTACTGACAACCGGACTGGCATACGGGATGGTCAACCGGTACCGCTATAAAATAAGAAGGGTGCAGGTGCCGTTGAAGGATTTGCCCGAAGCGTTTAAAGGAATGAAGATTGCGCAGATCTCGGACATTCACTCAGGAAGCTTTGGTAATGCGGATGCCGTGGCGGAAGGCATAGAAGCAATGATGCGTGAAAAGCCTGACCTGATTTTGTTTACAGGGGATCTGGTCAATGATCTGGCCACTGAAATCGTGCCTTATATCCGTATTTTTAAACAATTAAAGGCTCCCCTGGGGATCTATTCTGTGTTGGGAAACCATGATTATGGTGACTATGTATCCTGGCCGTCAGCAGAGGCAAAAAGGGAGAATCTGGAGCAGTTAAAGCAGTATCATGCAGCAATGGGATGGCGGTTGCTGTTGAATGAGCATGTGATTCTCGAACGGGAACAGGAGAAGATTGCCCTTGTAGGGGTGGAAAACTGGGGAGCCAGGGCATTTACGAAATACGGCAACTTAAAAAAAGCCATGTCGGGATTGGAACCTGCTCTTTTTAAGTTGTTAATGAGTCATGATCCTTCGCATTGGGATGCGGAAGTGCGCAAAGAGTATCCCGATATTGCACTTACCCTGAGCGGACATACCCATGGCATGCAGTTCGGCATTGAGGTGCCGGGATTTAAATGGAGTCCGGTTCAGTACATGTACAAACAGTGGGCCGGCCTGTACCGGGAGGGATGTCAATACCTGTATGTGAATTGTGGGTTTGGTTTTATTGGTTATCAGGG
>CAZANK010000134.1:0-1063 GCA_964486235.1 uncultured Prolixibacteraceae bacterium
CCCCCCACCCGTCTGCTCTTCACTTCAACGGCAGGAGTTACATTTTCCAGCGCCTTTTTCCAGACATCCAGTGGGGTAAGCTCCTCATTCTTCACCCGGTTGCCGACAATTTCAAGCGCATCGTAGAAGATGCCGTATGCGATGGATTTCTTTCCATCATACATCAGATTGTTAATAAACTGTGTTACAAGAACATCATTAAACTTTGGATCCGGTAAAATGATCCTTTTCTTTGGTTTTGTCTTTCTCATTGTTTGTTTCCCTTTAGTGTTATTCGAATTGGCTGTGACTTATTTGAGCTTCAGTTTTCCGTGAACCGGATCATTTACTCAACCAAACCACTAAATCATTTCCGGACACAAGACGCAAGTATCAAGACACAAGATTCCTGAAAACAGCGTCTTCCGGTCTTTCTATTTTTTCGGCCTTTTGGCACCATACTTGGACCGTCTTTGTGTGCGTCCTTCTACGCCTGCGGTATCCAAAGCCCCGCGAACCAGGTGATAACGCACTCCGGGCAAATCCTTTACCCTTCCGCCGCGCACCAATACAATCGAGTGTTCCTGAAGATTATGTCCTTCTCCCGGGATGTACGCATTGACTTCCTTGCCGTTTGTCAGCCGCACCCTGGCCACCTTGCGCATGGCTGAATTTGGCTTTTTGGGAGTCGTGGTATAAACACGGACACATACCCCCCTCCTTTGCGGGCAGGAATCCAAAGCTGGAGACTTGCTCTTGTCGACCTTTGATTGTCTCCCTTTTCTAACTAACTGCTGAATCGTTGGCATACAACTATTTTTATAATTAAAGTTTTCCAAAAATGGACTGCAAAGGTATTGATTTTTCAGTAAATACAATACCAAGTACTTCCGTTTTTGGCAGAATCCTCCAAAAACGGCAGGCAAAAGTACTAATTTTCAGAAAAGGACAAATAGTTTCGGACGTGTTTTTTGTTTTTTTTTACATTCCGGACACAAGAGCGAAAAAGTAGTGGATAGTAGGTAGTGAGATAGAAGTATCAAGACAAAAAGATATTCAGATGTTCAAATATTCAGATGTTCAG
>CAZANK010000134.1:1073-8322 GCA_964486235.1 uncultured Prolixibacteraceae bacterium
TTTTTACAATCCGTACACAAGAGCGAAAAAGAAGTGGATAGTGGGATAGAAGTATCGAGACAAAAAGATATTCAGATATGAAGATATTCAGATGGTCAGATGGTCGACGAATCTGAAAGCCTGGCAATCCGGTTTCCGGTCTCCGTTACCGGTCTCCTATCCGGTGGCGGATCAGCGACTTCACCGGATTAAAGAACCGCTGGATCAGCCGCAGGTCGTCGGTGATGATCTCCACGTTCCCTTTCATCTCCTGACTGAACGGCAGCGAAATGTGATAATTGGACTTCAGGTCCTGTGGTAATTCAATCTCGACCGCGTAATGATCGTTGGAAGGGACCAGGGAAACTGACCCTACCGTTCCTTTCACCATACCATACTCCATATAGGGGAAGTTATCAAAGCGGATGTGAACGTGTTGTCCGGGCCTGACTTTTCCGGCCCCTCTCAGGGGAAGGGTGAGGCGGCCAATAATTTTGGACGGTGTACCGGGGACAACCGTGAACACGACGTCGCCGGTTTTCACCTGCTGGTTTCTGCTCCAATAGTTGGTAAAGGTGACTTTCCCATCGATGGGTGCCCTCAGGACAAACGTATTTTCCCAATAATCCAGTTTGCTCTTCAGCACGTGAAAAGCGGCAGTCAGTTCAGTCTGCAACTGGCGTTTCTGATCCACGTATTCCTTTTCGGCACCAATCTGCTCCTGTTCGGTTTCGATCATCTCCTTCCGGGTTTCTGCCAGGGTAGTCATGATCCCGTTGAAATCAAATTTTTTCTTCAGCAAGGCAGACGTGGAATTCTGATAATCGACCAGCGACAAAACCTCTTTCCGGTACAAGATGGAATCCCGTTGAAACTGTTCCCGGACAATCCGGAATTCCTGTTCCAAAATCTGCTTCTGGTTCAAAAGCCGGTCATAATAGATTTGTTGCATGTACACCTGCTTTTTCAGCGAAGCGATTTTCTGGGGATAATAATTCAGCCGGACAAACGAGATATAGTTATGGTATAAACGCAAAAACGTGGAATAATCGGACTGAATATCACCAAGCCTGTAGCCAACGGGACTGATATGAAAGTCGAGCGTGTCGAATGTCGTCAGGAAAAGCTCATCGCTTTTCATATCACCCTTCAATTGCCGGATATCATCATACCGGGCCGTGCTCTCCAATACGGCAAGGACCTGTTCCTTCGAAACGGGATCGTTATCGCCAACCAGCAGGTGATCGATACGTCCGGTTGTTCGCGCCACCAGATGGGCAGGCGGATTTTCGGACAACACCACGATGCGTCCGCGAACCACGTCGGGATAGTGAAACAGCCAGCTTCCCAGGAGGATAAAAACCAGGAAAATCAGCATGACCAGCAATCCGCTTCGCAGCAGCCAGGAGGGCGATTTGCCGATAATCCCCTGCACGTCATCGCTATGTTGTCCAACAGGCATACCTTATTTTTTTAATTTCCGAGTTCCAGTTGATTTTTTACCAGATGGTAATAGGCCCCTCTTTTAGCAGTAAGTTCATCGTGCGTCCCTATTTCCACCAGCTCCCCGTTTTCCAGGACAACGATCTGGTCGGCATGTTTCACGGTGCTTAGCCGGTGGGCTACGATCACCACCGTCTTTCCCTGATAAACCTGATTCAGGTTTTCCATGATCGCCTTCTCATTATTCGCATCCAGGGCATTGGTCGCTTCATCAAAAAACAAGTATTCCGGGTCCTTGTAAATAACCCGGGCAATCAGGATCCGCTGTTTCTGGCCCTGACTTAACCCGTGGCCATCCTGCCCGATCCGGGTATTGAATCCCAGCGGGAGAGTCTCTATAAAACCGTCAATGTTGGCCATCCGCACCGCGAAAAACATTCTTTCCTTGTCCGGATGTTCATCTCCTACGATAATATTATTATAAATGGTATCGGAAAAAATAAACCCGTCCTGCATCACCGCGCCGACTTTTGAACGCCACCATTGTTGTGAGAAATGCTGAAGATCGGTGTTTCCCACTGAAATCTTGCCCTGTTTCGGGGAATAAAACCCGAGCAGCAACTTGACCAGCGTTGTTTTCCCGCTGCCGCTGGTACCGACCACCGCCGTAATCTTTTTTTCAGGAATAACCAGCTTAATGCTGTTAAGCACCTTGGGTGAACGCGCGCCTTCATATTGAAAAACCACGTTGTTCAGATACAGGGACTGATCAGCCGGTAAGGCATTCAGCAGTGGTTTCTCCGCGACCTCTTCATCTTCGTGCCCGTGAATTTCACCCAGCCGGTCCAGGCTGATCCGCGCATCCTGCGCCAGATGCATAAAGCTGATCATCTCGTTCAACGGACTGTTTAGCTGCCCGATGATATATTGCACGGCCAGCATCATCCCCAGGGTCATGTTGCCGTTGACGACATCCATCGCAGCCATCACGGTGACCATGATATTCTTCGTCTGATTGATGAATACGGACCCCGCCTGCTGATACTGGTCGATTGACAGGTTCTTCACGTTTACACGAAACAGGCTGGCCTGAACCCGTTCCCACTCCCAACGTTTCTGTTTTTCGTAGTTGTTCAGTTTGATTTCCTGCATCCCTGAAAAGAGCTGAATCAAAATTTCCTGGTTTTCAGAAAGTTTTGAAAACCGGTGGTAGTCTAACTCCCGTCTGCGTTTCATGAAAAGAAACATCCAGCCGATGTAAGCCGCCGACCCGAGCAGGAAAACAAACAGGATCTTCCAACTGTATATCGCCAGCACAACGCCAAAAATAAACAGGTTGATGAATGAAAAAAGAATGTTCATCGTCTGGGTGGTCAGAAAACGTTCGATCCGCCGGTGATCATAGATTCGCTGCATCAGATCGCCGGTCATCCTGGTGTCGAAAAAGCTGACCGGCAGCTTCATCAGCTTGATCAGAAAGTCGGACAGAATCGAGATGTTGATCCGGGTCGAAACATGCAGCAATATCCACGAACGAATAAAGTCGATCGAAGTCTGGCCTGCAAAAAGCATCAGTTGGGCGACGAGCACCAGGTAAATAAACCCGATATCCTGGTTGTTGATCCCCACGTCCACCATGCTTTGGGTGAGGAACGGAAAGATTAACTGGATCACGCCGGCGGCCAGAAAACCGAGCACCAACTGGGTGATCAGCCGGTAGTGCGGCCTGAAATAGGGCCATAAAAAAGAAAAACCCGAACGGTCAGTTTTTTCATCGTCCAATTCATAAAAAGACGGCGTTGGCTGCAGGATCAGGCATATTCCCTTCTCTTCACCCTGTGACACAACAGCCAGCCAGTGTTTCTTAAATTCGGCGATGGTATATTTCACCGTCCCGAACGCCGGATCAGCCACATAAACATACCCTTTTTTGACCTCATAAACCACCACGAAGTGATTCTGGTCCCAGTGCACCACGCAAGGCTTGGGAACATCCCCCATCAACTGGTCGATCGTCACCTTGGTGCCCAGGCTGCGCATCCCGACAGACTCGGCGGCATCGCTGATTCCGAGCAGGGAAACGCCCTCGCGGGAGATGTGTGCTTTTTCCCTTAAAAACTCAAGACTAACCGTCTTCCCGTAAAACTTCGCGATCATCCGAAGACAGGAAGGGCCGCAATCCATGGCATCATGTTGTTTAAAATGAGGGAAACGGGACATATCGTCAGTTTAGCCCGTAAATGTAGCGGAAAGATCGATAATATAAAAATACAACGTTGTTTGTTAAGAGATTATTGCTAATTTTGACAGCATTCAAAAATCGACTTTTGAGATAATAACCAATAAAAACTAAGATCATGAATGTATATAAAACTAATGAAATCAGAAACATTGCATTGATTGGAAATGCCGGCTGTGGAAAAACCACCCTCGCGGAAGCCATGCTCTACGAGGGTGGGGTGATTAACCGCAGGGGCGAAGTAACAGCGAAAAACACCGTATCCGACCATTACCTGATTGAACAGGAATATGGCAATTCCGTTTTTTCTTCGGTGCTTTACACCGAGTACGGTCAAAAGAAAGTCAACATCATCGATACCCCCGGGATGGATGATTTCCGTGGGGCAGTGATTTCATCGCTGCACGTGGTTGGCAGCGCGTTACTGGTCATCAATACACCGCATGGCATCGAAGCCGGTACGGAAACCGGATCTCGTCATCTCGAAAAAGTCAAAAAGCCCGTCATTTTGGTATTCAACCAACTGGATCATGAAAATGCCAACTTTGAACAAGCGGTCGAGCAGGCCAGAAGCTTTTTGGGCAACAAAGTAACCCTGGTACAGTATCCATTGAATACAGGACCCGGATTTAACAGCATCATCGACGTACTGAAAATGAAGCTCTACAAATATCCTTCTGAAGGCGGCAAGCCTGAAGTGTTGGAAATACCCGCGGATGAACGGGAACGGGCGGAAGGGTTACACAATGAGCTGATCGAGATGGCTGCCGAAAACGACGAGTCGCTGATGGAACTGTTTTTTGAAAAGGGCTCGCTCACGGAAGACGAGATGCGCCAGGGAATTAAGCTGGGCATGAAAGACCGGAGCCTGTTTCCCGTTTTCTGCACGGCGGCAAAACACGATATCGGGGTCGGACGTTTACTGGAATTCATCGTCAACGTGACTCCCTCGCCGGCAGAGGCGGCAGGAATTCCTGAAGTAAACGGGAAACAACCCAAGATGGACGCCGGCGCACCGACATCCCTTTTTGTTTTCAAAACATCGATTGAACCGCACGTCGGAGAGGTCACCTATTTTCGAGTCATGAGCGGAACCGTCAGGGAAGGACAGGACCTGATCAACTCAAAA
This sequence comes from uncultured Prolixibacteraceae bacterium, assembly GCA_964486235.1. GTDB lineage: Bacteria > Bacteroidota > Bacteroidia > Bacteroidales > Prolixibacteraceae > JBCFBK01. Next base: position 5,864 of record CAZANK010000134.1, read on the forward strand.
ACGAGCAACAAGGAACGGATTTCGCAATTGTTTGTCACCGCCGGAAAAAACCGCACGAAAGTGTCCGAGATGATTGCCGGCGATATCGGGGCCACCGTCAAGCTCAAGGAAACAAAAATAAACCATACCCTGAGCGAAAAGGAAGCATCGTATCAGTTTGCCCCGGTCCAGTTCCCATTGCCGCGACACAGCGTAGCCTTAAAGGCGGTGAATGAGGCAGACGATGAAAAAGTATCGGAAATGTTCCAAAAGCTCCATGATGAAGATCCTACTTACTTGGTGGAGTATTCCAAGGAACTCAAACAAATGCTCGTGCATTGCCAGGGTGAATACCATCTGAACGCCCTGAACTGGTTCTACAAGAACATCTTCAAAATTGAAATTGAATTCCAGACGCCAAAGATTCCCTACCGCGAAACGATCACCAAAGCGGCCCAGGCTGACTACCGCCACAAAAAACAGTCGGGAGGCGCCGGCCAGTTTGGCGAAGTCCACATGATCATCGAACCTTACCTCGAAGAGGTTCCTCCCAGAAGTTCGTTTGTCCTGAATGGCAAGGAGATGAAGCTCTCCGTCCGGGATACCCAGGAATACCCGCTTTCCTGGGGCGGCAAGCTGATTTTTCACAACTGTATAGTCGGCGGGTCGATCGACGCCCGGTTTATGCCTGCAATCCTGAAGGGGATCATGGAGAAGATAGAAGAAGGCCCGCTCACCGGGTCCTACGCCCGTGACATCCGGGTTTACGTGTATGACGGGAAAATGCACCCGGTCGACTCCAACGAAATTTCCTTTAAGCTGGCCGGACGGAATGCCTTTTCAAAAGCGTTCCGGGATGCCGGACCCAAGATTCTGGAGCCCATCTACAACCTTGAAGTCATGGCCCAAAGCGAGAAGTTGGGCGATGTCATGAGCGACCTTCAAGGGCGACGGGCGCTGATCATGGGAATGGGCAGCGAAAAAGGCTATGAGAAGATCAACGCGAAAGTGCCGCTCAAAGAGATGCACAAATACTCCACCTCATTGAGCTCGATCACACAGGGAAGGGGAATGTTCAACCTGGAATTTGCCGGCTATGAAAAGGTACCCCAGGAAATCCAGGATGAGCTTCTGGCGGCTTACGCGGCTGAACTTGCCGAAGATTGATGCTTTTTATTCTTAAGAAGAAAGCCCGGATTTTTCTGATCCGGGCTTTCTTTCTCCGGCGTTGAGCAGCGACCAAAAAATATCCAATCATTTGGCCGTTAACCCGATCGTCCAATGAACACCGAATCCCCCACAATTTTCCAATTTAGCCCTGCAAATTCAGGAAATAGGTTTTACCTTTGCGCCGCAAGTGAAATTATATGAATTACCTGGATGCGTTAAATGAACCACAGCGTGAAGCGGTGATGGCTACCGATGGTCCTTCACTGATTATTGCCGGCGCGGGGTCGGGGAAGACCAGGGTGCTCACCTATCGCATTGCCCATTTACTGCAGTCGGGCGTGCGCCCGGCAAACATCCTGGCGCTCACGTTTACCAACAAGGCCGCCCGGGAAATGAAAGACCGCATTGGCACCATCATTGGCATGAATACCTCCAGACACCTGTGGATGGGTACTTTTCACTCAATCTTTGCCCGCATTTTGCGAATCGAGTCGGCCGTTACGGGCTATCCTTCCAACTTTACCATTTACGACGCTGCCGATGCGAAAAGTCTCCTCCGGACGATCATCAAGAACAGGAAGCTTGACGAAAAGACCTATAAGCCCAATGTCGTGGCAAGCCGCATTTCTGCCGCAAAAAACGGACTGATCACGCCGGTGGCCTATCAGCAGGACAGCCAGATCTTGGACTATGACATGAGCATCCGGATGCCGCGCATCGCCGAAATCTACAAGGAATACGACCGCCGCTGCCTGTTAGCCGGCGCCATGGACTTTGACGACCTGCTGCTTAAAACAAACATTCTTTTTCGCGACCATCAGGACGTCCTTCAAAAATACCAGCGTCATTTCGACTACATCCTGGTGGACGAGTATCAGGATACCAATTTCGCGCAGTACCTGATCGTCAAAAATCTGGCCGCCCTGCATCAAAATATCTGTGTGGTAGGTGACGACGCACAAAGCATTTATTCGTTCAGGGGCGCACGCATCGAGAACATCCTGAATTTTCAAAACGATTATCCCCGCCGGCGGATTTTCAAACTGGAGCAAAATTATCGCTCCACGCGGACCATTGTCAACGCAGCAAACAGTATTATCGCGAAAAACAAACGGCAAATCCCGAAAAACGTTTTTTCCAAAAAAGACGAGGGCCGGCGGATAAAAGTTTTTTCAGCCCTGACCGACAACGAGGAAGGCTATCTGATTGCCAACGAGATCAGCGAAACCCGCGTGCGTGACCATTACCACTATCAGGACTATGCCATTCTTTACCGGACAAACGCGCAGTCGCGTATCTTTGAAGAGGCC
>CAZANK010000135.1:0-8291 GCA_964486235.1 uncultured Prolixibacteraceae bacterium
AATGTTGATCACCTGCGCGGTGTCGAGACTGTTCCTTTCCACACCCACGGGTACGGCCAGCACCGCAATTTCCTGATAAAAAACCGGTTTGCCGTCAGCTCCGAGTTGAATCCGGCGCTGCTTTCCCCAGGCATCCATTTTTGAAATGTCCGGGAAGGGAAGCTTCACATCCACCTGTTTTCCGCCGCTGATTTCCGCCTTTGCATAAAAAATGGATTTGGCTGCATGTTTCGGAGGGATCCAGCTTCCTCCGGCATTCCAACTGCTGGAGGTGTTCAGCCCAACCTCCATGCCCAGTTTCCCGGCTTCATCAATAGCATATTTCAGGATACTCAGGGATTCTTCGCCCAGAAAGGCCGGTCCTGCTTTCACCAAAACAGTGTCCCTTGAGCCGATCTCAAAAATGGTAAACCCGGAAATACCCGCATTTTTCATCGAGATCATCTCTTCCTTGAGCCGGAGCGTATCCACGTAGCCCCCTAACCACCAGTAGTAAACCACCGGACGGGCCTTGGCAGGCGGATCCTGAAATCCTTGCTGCACCGATCCCTGGTCCCTGTCCTTGTCGATCCGGCTGCCCAGGAAAAAGGACATGCAAACCGCGAGTACTAAAATAATCTTCATAAACGCTTTTTTTAATCCTGTTAAAGCCTAATCGTTTAGCAGATCGCAGACGGGTTAACACTGTAAACACAACCTCCCTGCCTCCTGAAACGCTCCTTGAAACGTATCTTCAGTTCCGTCAATCTGCCGTCGTAAGATACTTTTCAAAAAAACCGAAAATGCTTTCTATTTCATATTCGTGGCCTCCGGGATGCGTCGAGAAAGAAAACCGGTCGCCAACGCCCAGCTTCTCATAAAAGGATGCCGCCCGTTTGGCTTCAACCCCCGCTTTCTCCAGATCAAACATCTCATCCTTTTCGCCCAGTTGGACCATACAGGGACGAGGGCAGATCAACCCGACCGCCTGAAAATGCCCCAGGCCTTTCAAGGAATAAACCGCCGGCGCCGAGCCGGGGTCCATTGCTTTTATCAGCCCGGCTTCCGTGTCCCTGAAATTGGCAGACGGGGCGGCCGCCTTGATAAACGGGCACAGCGCGGTGGTGTACATGGTGAAAAATCCGCCCCACGACAGACCGGTCATGCCGATATTTCCGGCATCGATCTCGGAGCGTTCGCTGACCAGCACCCTCGTGCTTTCAATGATCTTGTGGATTTCGAGGCCAATGATACTCCCGCCCAGCTTCTTCAGTTGTCCGTCGAGAAGCTCCCTCGACACGCCTGGTATCGCGGGATCATTGGCGTAACCGGAAAGCATCGTCAAACCGGGGGCCCAAACGATATAACCCCGTTTTACGGCCTCATGTCCAAAAGAATGATAGTTAACCCGGATGTCCAACCCGCAAATGGCTTCGGGGTTACCCCCGCCACCGTGGACCGCCACGATGAGCGGCGCTTTACCGGCGATCTCTTTCGGCACCATGTAAATCCCGTAGGCATGGACACCTTCAATGACTTCGATCCAGACCCGGTAAAGCGTACTGAAGCGGTCTTCCCCGGCTTTTTCAAACCCGACGGTCTTTCCTTTTACCGCTTTGGCAGGAGGATATCCGAAAAACTCGCCAAGCTGTTGCCGGAAAGGATACAAAGAGCTTTTATAATCTTCCATACTGAAGAAATCAGGCTGAAACTGGTCTAACGCTTCCCTGATTTTTTCATCTGCCAGTTTTTCGGTATACGCTTTTATTTCCAGATGTTGTTTTTCCCGGATCGGGTATGATGCGGAGAACTTTTCACGGTACTGTTCCACCGTTTCCTGCGCGCGCAGGGCAACAGGCACGGCGCTTAGAAAAATAAGGGCAAGGAAAATTTTCTTCATGTCATTTTGTGTTTCTGGTGATGGACGAAATCACTCCGTCGGGATAATTACGGATTCAATATGGAGATAGTTGGCAATTTTCTCGATGGTTTTGGCATGATGGCCAATTCCCAGGGCAAAATGATGCGTAGGGCCTTCCTTGATCCAGCGGGTCAGGAACGTCTTCACGTCAGGCTTGAAAAATCCTCGGGTATTCGTGTTGCCGGTAGGCGGAATAGGCCCTTTCACCGATTCCCCTTCGGCAATGATGAACTTGAATTTCCCGTCGAACGTCGAATTGATCGAAAGCATGGTGATGGGTCCTTCCTTGATCTTAAATTCCACACCGGCCCCGCTGCCCGGCTTGCCGTGATACTTTTTCAGGCTTCTCAGCACCGGCTTGCCTTCGGCAATCGCGATATTATGCGGGCCGTCATGCCCAACGATGACAAACCCCTCATTGAAATCGACGGGATGGAATTCGGCGAAACTGCCGCCAATCCCCAACCGGTTCATGATTAACAGCGCGATGAGTGTTTTCAGGTCCGACTCCCCGCACATGGGAAAACCTTCTGAATTCAACAACGAATTTCCGACGATCAGGTTCGACATGACCCTTCGCACTTCGCTGCCCTCAGGCCCGTCATAGTAATAGGCCAGTCCGTCAAGCCTTTTTTCCAGGATGAAACGCTTCAGGGCCACGCTCACCTTGGCGGCCATCGCCAGATCGCCCGGCTGGAGCTTCATGGAGATCGGATCCGAAACCGGATCGGGGGTATCAAAGAAATCAAGAATGACCTTTTCCTCCCTTCTGACCTCTTCTTCCGTCACCTTCTGAAAACACGAAAACAACTCGTTGGCCTCGCATTCCACCACGTGACTTCCAAAAGCCGACGTGAGCATGGTCGCGTCGGTATGCATGTCGAGCATGGCGTTGATCGGATGCCCCAGATGCCCCAGATGCGCATTTTTCAGGCTGTGAAAAACCTTCGCCATCCGGCAATATTCATCGATCTGGCTAATTGCTTCAGGATCGTCGTGCAACGTACCGATGATCATGTCGGGCACCTTTTTCCCCATCCTCACGGCAACACCGCCAAATTCCGGAAGGGCGCAAATATCGTCGTTCATCAACTGCATAAAGGTGGAGGCTTTGGTATAATCCATGGCCTTCAGAGGCTGAAGCGCAACCATCACAATGGGGATGTCCATGGTTTTGATGATAATCCCAAACGTGCCCGACGTGGCATAGGTCAACATGTTGCAAAAAATGAGGTCCAGGTTGGCCGCTTCCAGCTCCTTGACGGCCATGTATGCCTTTTCAGGATTGTCGACCATGCCAAAGTCGATGACCGCTGCTTCCTTCGCGGAAATTTCCCGGATAAAGGCCTGATGTTTTTGCATCAGTCCGTCATACAATCCTTCAAACTGCTCCCAATACTTATCATACCCGACACCAAAAACGCCTATTCTCGGAAGATCACTTTTCAGACATTCTTTTGTATTCATACATCTTTCAATTTTAATTCTTAACGCACTAAGACTTCTGTTACACAATTTATCAACGCCGTGTTCTGCTTCGCTAAACCCTTCCGGGCAACAATTTTATTTTCGGAATAAAAATTAAAAAAACCACAAAGGCGATCAGGTACATGGAACCGGAATACACCCACATGGGATCGTAGGAGTACTTCGCGATGATCAGTCCCATGATGGGATTGAGCACCAGTGACGATAACGCCCCGGCAGTGCCTGAAAAACCGATAACGGTCGAGGTAATTGCTTTCCCGAACATATCGCTGATCGAGGTAATGTAATTGGTGATCCAAAGTCCGTGTGCGAAGAAAGCGACGGACAAGATCAGGATGACCATCTCGGGCGAAGCAACATTTTTGAGCAGAAATACGGGGATCATGAGAATCGCGGCAACTCCCATCACCGTTTTCCGGCCATAATTCAGACTGCCGGTTTTTTTGAACACGGCATCCGAGACCAGTCCCCCAAGCATATTCGAGATTCCCAGGGCCATGAACGGGATCCAAAACAACTCGCCGATCCTCCCGATATCCACCCCACGCGCTTCATTCAGGAATTTCGGGATCCAGAACATATAAAAATAAAAAATCGGGTCGAGCAGGAAACGGATCACGATGAAAACCCACACTTCCTTAATTCTCAGAATGCTCGCCAATCCCTGAAATACTGGTGTTTCCATCTTTCTCACCTCGTCCAGGCCGGGCCTTTCCTGCTTCTTTTTGGGCAGCACCAGCCAGACGACCACCCACACGACACCGATCAGTCCGGTCACCGCAAAGACCCCCCTCCAGCCGGTGACGGCGATCAGGTAAACGCAGAGCGGCGGGGCAATCACCGCACCGATGGCCGAGCCGCCAATCGCGATGCCGTTCGCGAGCGCCTGCCTCTTTTTGGGAACCCATTCCACCACCGCTTTTATCGCCCCGGGAAACGCGCCACCTTCACCTAAACCCAGCAGGAAACGGAAGATCCCGAAATGCACCACATGATTGGCAAAGGTGTGCAACAGGGTCGCCACCGACCAGATTCCCACCGAAACCGCCAGGCCGAGCCGGCTCCCGAAACGGTCGATGAGGATGCCGCCAACCGTGAACATGATGGCATAACTGATCAAAAAACCGGTGTTAATAAACCCGTATTCCACATCCGAGATGTGAAAATCCTCCTTGATCTTAATAATGGAAATGGAAAGCACCTGCCGGTCAAGAAAGCTTAACGCTGTTGCCAGGAAGGCCATCAGAACAATGATCCAGGGTATCCATTTTAGATTCTTCATAAGTTAACGCACTAAGTTAATTCAGGACAAAAATACACTTATTCATGAAACTGCCATCACAAATCAAAAAAAAATTGACCCCTCTGCCTCTTTATGATCTTTTTTGTATTATTGTATGATCATACAAGACGATCAAAAGAGAAAAGGTATGAGGAATTCACCATTTACCAGGCTTAAAAAGGAATTATCCCTGAGCGGGGGTAAAAGCCATGCCGAGGTCGTTTCCGGGAAAAACGCTCCTGCCAAAACCTTAAAAAAATAGGCTCTTCGCAACCAAAAGAAACTTTGATATGGTAAAACTCATTATTTTATTCACGATGATGCCGCTCTTATCCTGTACCCGGAAACCTGTTGCAGATACAATGATGATTCATGGTAAAATAATTACCGTTGACGGTCATTTCACGATTGCAGAAGCGGTCGCCATAAAGGCCGGTAAAATCATCGCGGTAGGAACAACCCGCGAAATCGGATGGTTGGCGGAAAGGTGGTTTTCGCGAAAGGGGATTGATACGGTTCGCGCAATCCGGGCGGGTGGCGCGTGCCGTGGCGTTCCCGGCATCGGAATAGGATGGTTTTATCACCGGTGAAACCATCGATGTCAACGGGGGAGTTTACTGTGCATAACAAATAACCAAATTCAATCAGATGGAATCAAAAAGAATATCCCGTCGTCATTTTCTCGGGAAATCGGCAGCAACTGCTGGCATGGTCACCATCGGGTCCCTGGGACAGGCGATGGTTCCGGGAAGTGCAAAAGAACCTGGGAAAAGGCTTCCCAGGGAAGTCTGGATTGGCAGTCTGTCGCAAATGAACATGACCGCAGCGACCTCTGCCGAAATGGTCGACAAGGTGATTCACACGCTCGACCAGATCGTGGTCTGCAAACCCGATATCGTTAGTCTTCCGGAAATTTTCCCTTTTTGGGGCGTGAAGAAAAAATATGGTGCCGAAGAGCGTGTGAAAGAATCGCAGCATGCCCTGGAAAAACTCTCAGGGTTTTCGAGGAAAAACAATTGCTATTCAGTTTGTCCGGTATACACTTCCGAAAAGGGAAAATTGTACAACGCGGCGGTGATTTTTGACCGGAACGGTGAAAAAATAGGCGAATACCGGAAAGCCCACCCCACCGAAGGGGAGATTGCAAACGGACTGACCCCCGGGCCGCTTGATCCTCCTGTTTTTCAAACCGACTTCGGGATCATTGGCGCCCAAATCTGTTTCGACATGCTGTGGGACGACTGCTGGACCACGCTGAGGGATAAAGGCGCCGAAATCGTGTTCTTCGCATCGGCATTCCCTGCAGGTCAAATGGTCAATGCCAAGGCCTGGCAGCATAAATATGCCGTCGTGTCGAGTACCTGTAAACATACGGCGAAAATCAGCGATATGACCGGTGAAGTGATCGAACAGACCGGCATCTGGAACCCGAACTGTATTTGTGCCCCGGTCAACCTGGAGAAGGCCTTTTTGCATCTTTGGCCTTACGTCAAACATTTTGACGAAATCCGGCAACGATATGGGCGCCACGTGCGTATTTCTCTCTTTCACGAAGAGGAATGGGCGGTGATCGAAAGCCTTTCGCCCGATGTGAAAGTAAAAGACATCCTGAAAGAATACGGATTGAAAACGCATGAGGAACATACCCGCAGCGCCACGATCGCACAGGAGAAAGCCCGCGGGGAATAAAAGGGGTACCCGTATCGGGTACTCCTTTGTATGGCCTCGAAACGATCAACGCGAATTTCCCTGAAAGCTTCCCTCGAGCCGGATATCGTCGGATGAACTTCCCACCATCACGTTGAATTGCCCGGGCTCGACGATCCACTTCATGTTGCGGTCGAGCAGCATGAGGTCTTCAGGCTTCAGCGTAAATGAAACGGATTGCTTTTCACCCGGCTTGAGACGGATCTTGTTGAAACCCCGCAATTGCTTTACCGGCGTGGTGACACTGCTTACATCGTCCTTGATGTAAAGCTGGACGACTTCTTTCCCTTCGCGCTTTCCGGTATTTTTAACATCCAGGGCGACCTGGACCTCCGCTCCCGGCAAAATACCCTCCGGTGTTATTTTCAGGTTACTGTACTCAAAGTCCGTATAGCTCAGCCCATGCCCGAAATGCCAGAGCGGAGACGCGGCCATATCGATATATTTCTTACCCTTTGACGGCGTGTGATTGTAATAAGCCGGCAGTTGTCCCGAATGACGGGGAATGGTGATCGCTAACTTCCCGTCCGGATTGTAGTCGCCGAACAGGACATCAGCCACGGCATTCCCTCCCTGTTCCCCGCACATCCATGCCTCGACGATGGCTGGTACGTGTTCGGCAGCCCACCTGACTGAAAGCGGACGCCCGTTTATCAGGATCACCACGGTTGGTGTGCCGGTGGAATGAACGGCCTGAAGGAGTTGTTCCTGGAGTCCGGTCAGGTCAAGACTGGCCACATCGCGGCCTTCACCATTGGTTTCATCGCCTTTTTCGCCGATCACGACCACGGCGACATCCGCGTTTTTCGCGGCAGCTTTGGCTTTGGCAATTTCATCCAGTTCGCCGCCGATGACATCGCAGCCTTTCACATAGTTGATTTTCGTTCCCGGAGAAACTTTGCTTTTTATCCCTTTCAGCACGGTGACCAGTTCCTGCGGGATGTGATGCGGGATATAATCGCCGATCTGATCCGCCCCTGCATCCGCAAGGGGGCCGATGACCGCGACCGACCGGATATTCTTGTCCAGCGGTAAAAAGTCCTTTTCATTTTTCAGCAGCACGATCCCTTCCCGGGCCGTTTCCAGTGCCAGTTGCACATGTTCCGGGGAGTGCACGACACTTTCGGCATGTCCGGGATGCACGTAAGGATCTTCAAACAGGCCAAGTCTGAATTTCACCGCAAGAATATGCCGCACCGCATCGTCGATCGCTTTTTCAGAAACCACGCCTTCACCCACACTTTTTACCAGCGGTCCGAGGTAGGCATCTTCCATGGAAATCCCGACATCCACGCCCGCGTTGACCGCGATCTGACCTGCCTCCTTTTGTGACTTCGTCATGTGCTCGTCCAGGATGGTGCTGATCCCCCGTCCTTCACTGAGCACGATACCCTCAAATCCAAGTTCATCTCTCAGTACTTTTTTCAGAAGGTATTCGGAACTGTGCACCGTTTCTCCGTCGATGGCCGGATAAGTGGCCATGACGGCCAGCGCCCCGCACTTTTTAATGCCGGCCTCCCAGGGCGGGAGGAATACCTCCCTGAGCTTCCTCTCCGATATTTCCATGGCCCCTCTTTCCAGACCGCCCAGGGGTTCGCTCTGCCCCGGGTAATGGCAAAGCGCGGCAACCACCTTATCTTTGCCTGACACGTCAAATCCCTGCATGGAGGTCACGATCGTCTCCGCGATCCGCGAACACATCCAGGGATCCTCCGCGTATCCTTCCTGGTTTCGCCCAAGCCTGGGATCGCGGTTGGGCTCGATGACCAGCGTACAAAGCATGTGTGCCCCGGTCGCCCTTCCTTCCCGGGCAACCGCCCCGTAAACTTTGCCGACCAGGTCCATGTTCCAGGTACTGCCGATAGCCAGTCCCTCGGGGAAAACCGTCCCCCCGGCACACATGAATCCATGGGT
>CAZANK010000136.1:0-8268 GCA_964486235.1 uncultured Prolixibacteraceae bacterium
ACCACCGAAATCAAAAGGATAAAAACAATATGAAGAACAAACCTGAACCTCTTCTCCGCGGCTGGTAAAAACTGAAATATTATCTTCATCGCATCCCTTTTTATGGTTTTTGATAAAAAAACGAAAAAACGCGATGAGGGGGTCTGACAAAAGGTACATTCGGACTAACAAATCGTACGAAAAGCATCTTTCCCGAAATATCAGCATGGATATCAATCGCTTACACCACATTCAGGGCTCCACCGCTGCCTGCTTTCTGAGCCAATCGGCCGGCGTCGTTCCCGCTATTTTTTTGAAATTCCGGTAAAAGGACACCTCGCTGGCAAAACCTGAACGATCCGCGATTTCAAAAAGGGAAAGCGGATTGCCCGGCAAGGTCATCAACGACTGCGCGTACCGGACGCGGTATGTATTGATGTAGTCTGAAAATGAAAGCTTCAGTTCCTGGTTCACGTAGTTGGACACATACGTCCGGTTGCTGCCCGCCCCTTTTGCCACATCGGAGATATGCAGGTCTTTCTTCCGGAACAGCATTTCCTCTTCCATGAGCACCCGGATTCGCGCCATGAGCATTTCTTTCGACGAATCAGCAGGATTCACGTCTTCCTGACCCGCCGCCTCTGTTGCCCGCCGAAAATCGACCGCCGTAAAACGCTGCTTGTGACCAATATAACTCACAGCAAAGATCATACTGCTGAAGAAGACAGAAGGAATCGCCACCAGCCACGGGGCCCGTGCAAAAAAGTCACGTCCTAACTGATTGGCTGCTGCCGACAAAAGGGCGAACACGATAAACAACACCAACAGCACCCTTATCGGCGCCAATGTCTTCTCGTCGGTGTCGGCATAAAAATTATGGATTTGCCTGTTGAAGCGGATCAGTCTTTTCAATCCAAAATAGCAGACAGGGATCAGTTGCACGATAAATAGTACCTTCATGATCCGTGTCCGATATAGCTGTCCGGTTTCGGCAAATGAAAGCGGGTGAACAGGCGTTGCCTGATAGTAAAAATAACGCTCCACGAAACTGATCCGTTCGCTTTCGCTCATCATCGAATAAAAGACAACGGACAACAGGCTCACGAAAAGCGCAGGAAGCAGCACCCAATAGCGATATACAGGCAATGGCTTTTCGTCTGTCAATTTGCAGATATACAAAAAGTAGAGCGGATATACGGCCAAGGTACAAAACGTATAAATGCTCTCGAGAAAACTGAAGAGATACGTATTCCGGCTAAAATAGACGGCATGGGAAAAATAGAGGACGGCACACACCAGCAAAAAAAACGTCAGAAACCGCTTTGCCGGATCAGCCTTCCTGAAATCCACAAAAAACAACACCAGCCAGAACAGACAAACGCTGAACGGCAAATAGAAAAACACGCTGACAACCATATTTTTTCTCCTCCAATACCCGCATCAATCAGGCCCCAAAGACTATCTCCCGGGTCAACCCACCCCGCCACACAGGCACATTTCACCGAAGCAGGGTCCTGCTGTATTCACAACCCCGAATATAGCAAAAAAAACCTGCCGGACAAAGATCCCGAGAATCATCGGTTTATCCGTGCCCGGCGGGTTTGAAGGACTATTCCCCGGACCTCCCGCTAGGGCACGGCGCCTGCTTCAGAAAACGTGATGGTCGCCCAGGTTTTTTCGATATTCTCAATCGGGTCGACATAAATTTTGTACGAACCACATGGCAAAATTTTGCCTTTCGCCATTGCAATTGGCGTAAAGTGCTGATCACTTTGGCTCTCCCCGCGTGCCAGCCGGAATCCTCTGGCATTCCCTTCAACCGTCGCCACCTGCATGGGTTTAAACAAAGTCACCGTTTCGCTGTAATACTTTCCGCTTCCGGGATTACCGGTATGGTCAGGACGAAAAGTGCCGGAAAGCGGTTTGGGTGAGGCCCCGTTCTTAAACGCCGCCTCAGCCTGCTGAAACCAGCGCAACTCCCATTTATTATGATCATCCAGCATCTTCATCTGTGCCTGTTGCTGCGGACTGGAGGGTGCACCAACCGGCACAATAAACTGAACCTTCAACTGACCAAGACAACTGCCGGAATGGCCGGGCGTCGCTGCTTTCTGACGCGGATTTACCAGCGTTCCCCCGGTCGTAACATGGGCAAAGAGCGGGTTGCCCGGTTTTGTTTCGGCCCCGCCTTTAACCGGCCCCCCGGTATCAAGCTGCGTTAATTCATTGTCGGGCTGTAAGGATTGCGTGTTCATTTGTCCGTTTTCAGAAACAACGATCGTCTGCGGCGTTGAGATGCCCGTGAATTTGTTTGCTTCATTATCGTCCAACCGAAGTTTCCCCTCAAGCAGGTTAATTCGGGCAATGCCGTTTTCATAAATAACATCAAAGGTGGTGCCAATTGAATTAATGTCAATCTTAGGGTTAAAGGTATACCACTCCTGCGGATTATAATGATCGGGTAAAATCTCAACCTGAAAATGGCTGCCATCCTGCGAAGCGATACCGCTTCTGAAACGCGCCTTACCTTTTATTACCCTGACGGTAAAGGTTTGCGGCGAATAGTTTTTTAACTCCAGCGAAGTATTCTGCCCCGTAATTAAACGCCCCCACTCTGTCCCGTTTATTGTAAAAGAAATGGTTGTTGCTGAATTTTCCCTACTATCGACTTTCGTAAAGGTGCTGATTTCAGATGGTGTTACAAGCACCATTTTTCTTCCTGCGTAATTTTCAACGTAGACTTCACCTTTCTGTGAAACGATTTCCGCTTTTACATTCTTCAGGGGAAGCCGGATGATTTCCTTTTGCAGGTATTCGGCGACCTCAGCATATACTTCCGGATGAACAGTAAGCGGGGTACCAAGCGTTGATAAAAAAGACGGAGAAGGTGAATGGCAACATTTTTTTATGCGTTTATATAAAACCCCCGGCATGTAAGCCGACGATTCGCTGGTTACGCCATCGTCAACCGTGCCGTACAGATTATAATATTCAACATGGGGGTTCAGGTGCCCCCCCTGCGCTTCATTTTTATTCAGCCCTTTCATAAAGGCGCTCCTCTCGTGGACATCGGCCAACATTCCAAAATGGCCCATCGACGACATAGCCCCGGCAGAACCTAAAAGCTGTTTGGTGTAACCGACCCCGTGATTCGGCGTCCCGACCATAAACAATTTGCGGACATCGTTCCGGTAATTGTTATACCCATGTACATAATAACGGGCTATCAGTCCCCCCATGCTGTGCGAGACCACGTCCACTTTCAGCATTTTCACGCCGGACGCGGCATATTCGCTCTTCGCCAGATTGATGGTTTCCGACAACTTCCGGGACTGTGCGAAAACATCCTGTTTTTTTAAGATTCCCCAATCGTCGTTCAATGCATAATAGTTTTCAGCATTACAATCAAACTTTTTCGACTTTAGCCGGGCCGCCAATCCATTCCAGGTCGAAGCGTCGCCGGTAAAACCATGCACCAGAAAAACCATCGGGCGCAGGATCTTTATACTTTGCGTTTGCGTTTGGATATGCCCTTGTGCATCCTTAAACGTAAATTTGATTGGTACGTTGACACAACTTATTTGTCTTCCATTGATCGTTGTCGTATTCGTCAGCAAATGAGCAGCTATATATTTAGGAGGATGAAAAAAAACAGTAGCAGAGCCGTTAGCGAGGGAAATATACTGATCAATTTTAGGTTCATTGACAGCCTGAAGACCCCCTTTGTACTTCAACGCCCCCATCTCGTAGGGGATTTCAAATTTCACCCTGTCACCTGAAACTCCACTCAGGCTAATACGAATACTTGATACTCCATCTGCAGTGACACCGACATAGGGAATTCCTGTAGTTTTATTCCCTTCTATTTCAATCGACGTTTTTGCACCAGGAATTGACGGAGAAAATGGGACCACCGATGGAGTGACATTCTTCCCCGCTTCAAGTGCCGGAGCATTGGAATTTGGGATTCCGGCAATCTTTTTAAAACCATTTTCAGCGATAACTTTAAATGAAACCGTTCGTTCTACATACTCGGTTTTATCCTTAATTTTGGTTCTAATTACAATCTGCTGCGTTGAATTTATGGTTGTAAAATCCTTCTTGACTTTTATAAAAAGATATTGTCCTTCCTGAGGTGAATACTTGACCATATTTCCCCCGCCTTGCCAGGAATTGTCGCCGGCTATTTTATACCCAACAGTAAAAAACCCATCATCCACGACCGAAGGATTCCTGACAAAAAAAGTCCCGGTAATGCCAACACTTCCATCTTCAGAGTTCCAACTTGCCTTATCAAGCCGCATGTTATAAATATCCGTTTGTCCCTGGGAGAAAAGAGTAACAGACAACAAGGCAAAAAGAAGCACGTTAAATACTGAGTTAAAATATTTGAATATCTTCATCTCTTCCCGATTTTAGGTTATTTAAACGCCGGATATTCCACCAAACAGGTAATCCGGTGCTGGCACCCGTTACCGACTTGTGTTTTCTCGTCTTTGGTAATCATCAGTTTTCCAAAACTGCCGTCTTTCAGTTTAAAGACAAGTACCTCGTTCACCGGGCACTCCTGGCAATCGGTAAACGACTGTCCATCGCTGATATAGCCGGACGCCGGGGGCGACGTCACATCTTCCAGCCGCGATTTGCCGGTTTTCGCCCAGTTACCGCACAACGCAGGCCGCTCGGTACACCAGGGTTCGTTCAGTACATCGGGGTCGGGCGACTGGTGGCCGTCGCGGACCCTGCCGGTTTTGAAATCGTACCCGTTGTTTTGGTTGTCGAGCACAATTTGTTTGGCGCCACTGCTCCGCGACGTGCCGGCGGGCGTACCTGCCGTTGTTTTTTGTTGCGGAGGCGCGGCAGCGGCTATTCTGCCCGGAGGAAGCAACCAGACATCGGCATAGCAGGCTATCGAAAGGTATTTTTCGTGCTGCGCGTTCACGTTAAAAACAAAATGGGTATATAAACCACGTTTCCCGGCCAACAAATCCTTCACGACAAAGCGGGTGTCCATGCCGTGATAAGCATTGTACCAAACTCCTGACGCATTCCGGTAATGAACATGGACGAAGTCGAGCGTCCCGGACTTCACGCGGACTTCAAGCACATCATCATCTTTCAGTTGGTTCAGGTCAACGGTCAGGTATCGGCCCCCGAGGCTTTTGGTATAGTTATCGCCTTTCCCGTCGGCAAAACACCCACCTAACAATTTTCCACCCGCAGGTAGAACTGGTTTCTGCCGGCCCCCGACAGAAAATTCTTTTTCTGCCAGTTTTTGTCCCGAATACCAGACTTCCGCCCGGTAATCACCCAACGGCCAGGCATTTCCGGCATTGTCGATAAAGGAATGCACCCGGTTCCGTCCATGGGTGGTCGGCAAATAATCATCTTCAACCACCAGGCAATCATGGGTTTTGCTCACCCATTTCACCTGAAAATTTCGTCCGTTTGTGTTTCCCTGGTAGTCGAACGTCAGGTGGATTTGTTTTTCGGAAGCCGGGAAATTCGTCCCGCCGTCAATGATATCCAGGCTGTTATTCACGCCGGCCCCCATTTGTAACGATGCGATCTTCAACCCCGTTCCGCTGGTTGACGACGCCGAACCGTAGCCGGTCGAGGCCGAAGATTGACCAGGCCCAACGGGTTGATTTCCGGCTGTCGACACACCCCCGGCTGACGAACCGCTCAGCGGATCGATCCTGCCGGTCGATGAGGGATACCCCGAAGCGCCGTTTCCGGAAGGCCTTGTTCCGGAAGCGGTTGTTCCGGAAGAGCCTGTCGCGGAAGAAGGCGGTGCAGAAGCAAGCCCGCCGCTTTGCGGTGGATGCCCGGTAATCAGTGCGAACGATCCCAGGATATTCGACATTTCAACCGTTTTCCCATCAACCTTGTCCTCCGCAATAATCGCCCAAACCACATACGCCATACCGGACCTGATGATGTAGTAATTAGCCAGTACCGTATTGACCTGATTGTACGTCCACATATATCCCGACCACCGGGCAGGAAGGCCGTTCAAATCGGTCAATTCGTCATTGATCCGGATTGCTCCCTTAATCATATTTTGTTCAAAGATGGATTGAAGTTGTGTGTCGGCAATCTGCTGTTTTAAAGGAACCGCCCGAACCCGGACCACCAGGTTTTCGTCGGGACTGACAAAAGCATGGATTTTATCAGAGCCATCCATTAACTGGTTGGCTTTGTAATTTACGGGGACATTGATTTTAAAATTCATCTGCCGGTCTTCAATCCAGCGTGTCTGCGCCTGCATAACCTGAAAACCAGACACGACCAACACGATGAGAATCAAAAAAAATGGACTGCCCGTTGCCGGATTTCGACGTGGTTTCATTTTATTCAATTGTAAATTGTTTGGACACAGGCTTCGCATTGTCTGTCTGAACCTGGATAACCACTTCATAAACCCCTTTCGGCCATCCGTTGTTGGGTCTTGAGAGGCTGGAGTGTAACTCGAGGTTTCCCATTTTGTCGCCCGTGTCCAGAACGACATGATCAATCTCAATTTTGGTATCGCCGTAATACATCCAGCTAAATTTTACCTTCGTATCGGCAACGCCATGTTTCAAAACACAACTTGCAAATATTTCACCCGCCGAAGACGAAATAACCGGATAATCCTGATCGCACAGGTTGCCGGTTAACACCGTACAGATTTTTACATCACTGGCTTTTGCCGTGGAAACGTTGCACTGGCAGCTTCCGCCATCGCCCTGACCTCCCCCTAAAAGATAGAGAATACCGATGATCAGGATCACTGAAATGATAATTGTCTTTTTCATGAAATTTAGATTTTAGGTTTTTTAAAATGGACAATCCACTTTTTTGAAACTGTTCAGGATCGTATTCGAGAACACCATCGCCTTTTCTTCGGTTGAACTGTTCCCGACGAAGCCCAGAAGATAAAACACGTTGTTATTTTCGGCAGCGAGATAAACGAAAACGGAATTTCCGTATTTGTACAGGTACTGACAAACCATGAGTCCGTTCACCTCCATCGTGCTGCTCCCGGCAATTTCGGCTCCCCTGCTTTTTAGGTCATCGAACTGTTGGCTCAAAAACGTCTTGAAATCGGTTTGTTTGACAACCACCTGCTGGACCATGTTCAGACCGCTGCCGTTCTTCCATATCGACTGCCCGGGTTTTGAGTCCGTCACCTGATAGCCGGAAGGCGCCAAATGTTCGATGCAGGCATCATCCGATACCAGTTCAAAATAACCATCCGGCACAGGAAAGGCATGACTCATCGTCTTCTCCCGGCCTGCGGAGGCAACCATATTGAACCGGGTTTCGTCCAACTTTTGGTTATCGAGCCAGATTTCGGCACGGTACCGCCCCTCGGACCATGCGTTGCCAGGGTTATCAAGAGAAGCATACCCCCGGCCTGATGGCCCGTCAGCCGGGAAAAAATGAGAATCGTCAAGCGCGGTGTTCCCCGATTCGTTGAACCATTTCACGATAAATGTTTTTCCGCCGGCATTACCCGAGTAACCAAAAACGACATAGACTTTCTCGGTCAAAGGGTCAATCGTGTTTTGCGGGTTCACAATTTGGGCATCGGCGGTCGCCTCTGTACCGACCGACATATCCGTAAGCCAAACATTCGCCGGCGTGGCCGCGGGGGCCTGCGAACTGCCGATTCCCCCGATGCTGCCCAGTCCGCCTGTTTGATTGGGGTTATTTGCCTGCACGTTGCCGCCCAGCACGGTAAAGGAATTGGTAATGGCATCCGACTCGGCACTCCGTTTGGACAGCAGGTTTTCCGGGACCATCGTCCACACCACATAAGCGATCCCGTTTTGAATCGTATAAAATGCGCCGATCACCACATTGATATTATTGTAGCGCCATTTGTACGCGGCCAATTTTCCATTCAGCCCGCTCATCGTGTGGGGCTGGATGACCAACTGCTGCGCACCTTTAATAATATTCTGAGAGAACACCTGTGCAATCAGATCGACCGTTGCATTGGACTGAACAGGGATAGACCGGACCCGCACCGCCACATTCTGGTCGGGACTCACAAACGCGTGTATCTTATCGGTGCCGTCCCAAAACTGGTTCGTCTGATAACTGGCGGGAACTGAAATTTTAAATCTCATCTGGGTATCCTCAACCCACTGGTTCTGTGCGCCTGCAGAAAAACCCGCAAACAGGAAAACGAACAACATTGCAGCATATTTCTTCATGATTTTGGTTTTTTTCACGTTAAAAATTTTCCGTTCTTTCAAACCCTTCAATGATCATCTTCCTGAAGGCGCTGTTTACAGG
>CAZANK010000137.1:0-2084 GCA_964486235.1 uncultured Prolixibacteraceae bacterium
GCAACCTATTACTTTTCAACAATTTGTTGTTAATAGACAGACTCTAATTAATAGTGTTTCGGACAATTCTTTTGTATAATTCCTTTCCGGGAATAGAAGAACTGGCTGTGCCCCACTTGATCCCCCGAATCCGACCAGCCTCTTCTATAAAAGCAACCAACTTTTGTGCTGCGCCTTTTTTTTCACTTTTCGCGTGGGACTTTGTGGCTCTGTTGTTGTCTCAGTACATGAAGGGAAAATTATGGAGCAAATCAGTTTTGATATTATTGTTAGAATTCTTACCGGGACTGCGGATCCCGGAGAGGAAAAAATATTTAGGACCTGGATTGATTCGTCGGAAGAACATCAGTCGTATTACCGGCAATTTGAGTTAATCATGGAACGGTCCCGGGAAGCAGAAAAATATTCCCGGCTCAACATGCAAAAGGCCTGGATGAAGATTACTCAGAAAGCTGCTCTTCCTTCTGGAAGTCAGAATGATAAGGGAAAATTCCTGAAGCCAGGGATAGGCAGGATCCTGATCAGGGCTGCGGCAATCTTTATTTTGGCCTACGGATTAGGGGGAATGACTTTTTATTTGTTAACAGGCAATAAACAAACACCCCGGGAGGAAGCGAAATACTATTCCGTTTCTGCCCCGTTAGGATCAAAATCAAAAATTCTATTACCCGATAGTTCCACCGTTTGGTTAAACTCGGGAAGTGAACTTCGATACCCCGGAGCTTTTGAAAACGACAGGCGTGAAGTTTTTCTCAGCGGGGAAGCTTATTTTGATGTGTCAAGAAATCAGGAGGCGCCCTTTTATGTGAATGCCAATGAAATTAAGGTAAAGGTTTTAGGGACTAAATTTAATGTTAAATCCTATCCGGATGAAGGTACTATCGAGACCACCCTGGAAGAAGGACTGGTTCATATCGGGAAAGCCGGATCTTCTCAGAATATATTGCTGAAACCTCGCCAAAGGGCGGTATTTATAAGAAAATGCGGAGAAATAAACGACCCGGCCCTCGGGTTCAGTGAACTCAGAAAAGCTGGGCCGGTTGACCACATCGAACAATTCTTCATTTTTGAAGAAGCGGATACAGACTTATATACCTCTTGGAAAGATAACAGGTTAAAATTCAGGAGTGAATCATTTGAAGATATGGCTGTCGAACTTGAACGTTGGTTTGGTGTAAAAATTCATATTGAAAATGAAGGTATAAAATCCAAAGTGTTTACCGGTAGTTTTGATAGGGAGAATATTGAGCAGGTGATTAAAGCCTTGAAAGTTACAATAAGGTTTGATTATGAAATTGATAAGAACAACGTATGGATCAAATAGACAAGTTCTAAAAAAACCGGGGGATTGGCTTCCCCCGGTTAATGTGCTTAAATAAATCAACAGGAGGCATCATGATTTGACAGTCCGGTGCATCCTGAAGTTAAACTTAATTGACAAACAAATTTATGAAAAAAAAGCAAAGGGTAACACACTTTGGGTGTCAAAGTGGGTTAAGAAAAATTCTGAGAATTATGAAACTGACAAGCGTGTTTTGTCTGATGGGTTTGTTACAGGTAAGCGCAAGCGTTTACTCACAACAAACCAAACTTTCACTTACCGCAAATAACGTGACGGTTAGGAAAGTTATTGATCAGATTGAGGAACAAAGTAATTTTAAATTCCTTTACAGGGATGAGGTTATTAATGCCGACCGCAGGGTTACTGTTGAGATCAAAGGAAATATCGAAGAAGTCCTGAAAGAAGTTTTTGCAGGGACAGCTATCTCCTACCGGTTTCTGGAAAACAATTTAATTGCTTTAACGAATCCCTCAGAACAGGACCTACTAAAAATCTCCGGCAAAGTCACCGAATCCTCCGGTGCTCCGTTACCTGGTGTTTCAGTAGTAATCAGAAGTACTACGCAGGGGACTATTACAGGGGCGAATGGAGATTTTGCTATTTCCAGTGTCCCGGCTGATGCCATACTGGTCTTTTCATTCGTTGGGATGAGAACGCAGGAGGTCCCGGTATCCGGGAGAACAAATATCAATGTGGTTTTGGAAGAGGAATCCTTCGGGATTGAAGAAGTCGTTGCTGTTGG
>CAZANK010000137.1:2094-8227 GCA_964486235.1 uncultured Prolixibacteraceae bacterium
AACCCAGAAGAAGGTAAATTTAACAGGAGCAGTAAGCCAGGTCAGTTCAGAGGTACTGGAAAGCAGGGCTATTACCAACATCGGACAAGGATTACAGGGCGTTGTTCCCAACCTGAACGTAACGATCAGTAATGGAAGTCCAAACACAACTCCTTCATATAATGTGCGTGGCGGAACTTCATTCTCGGGCAACAGTTTTACAAAAGGAAGCCCGCTGATCCTGGTTGACGGATTTGAGTCGTCAGACATGAACCTGTTGAACCCGGAAGATATTGAGAGTATCTCCGTACTAAAGGATGCGTCATCTGCTGCCATTTACGGTGCGCGGGCAGCTTACGGGGTGATGCTCATCACCACCAAACAGGGGAAAAGAGGGGAAAGAGTCAAAGTCTCTTACAACAGCAGCTTCCAGTTAAGTAAGCCGGTCGCAATCCCGGATCTTTTGGATAGTTATACGATGCAATTCGCTCAAAATAAGGCTAAAGAATTAACCGGTCAGTCACCATCGGCGAGCGATGTGAATAAACTCCAATGGATGAAAGAATATATGGATCATCCTGAAACAGCACCGGTTTATAAAACTGACGGAAATTCAATCACATGGGTCGGAAATACCGATGTATACGGAGAAGCTGTCAGGGATTGGACCCCATTTCAAAAACATGCCATTAATGTGAGCGGAGGAAGTGAAAAGATCAATTATTATGCATCGATCAGTTACCAGCAACAGGAAGGGTTATATAAAATAAGTACGGATATTCATAACCGGTATAATATATTGCTGAACTTATCAACAGACGTGAATAGTTGGTTTTCTGTTAACTACAAGGCGTCATTTAACAAATCGGATTACGCAGAGCCATATAACAATCCCGGGAAAGGAGGCTGGTGGCACGCTATGGGACAGCAAGGGTATTACAATATAAATATGCCGGTAAAAGCACCGAAAGACTCACCTGTTGGTGAAATGTATACGGACAATATCCTCAGTTATATGGGCTATGGTTCTGAAAATAAGGAAATAGGTGAAACAACCCTACTGAGTGTTGCACCGACATTTAAAATAGCGAAAGGATTAAATCTGAAAGGTGACTTTTCTTATGAGTCTTATCACTACCGACAAAAAACGGTTGTTCCTGAACTTGAAAATGTGGCGATTACATGGACTCCTGTGATAAGCCCGCACACTACTCCAAGTTGGCTTCAGAAGAACGTGAATCATCAGGATAAGTTTGCATTGAATATTTATGGAGACTTTACTCAAACATTTCTTGAAAAGCACCATATTTATGCATTAGTCGGTTTTAATCAGGAATGGATGAAGTACAATGACCTTTGGAGTAAAGGGACAGATTTACTTACTTCCTCATTGCCTGTTATCAGTCAGACATTGGGTGCTAGAACGACTGGAGATTCTGAAAGCGAGTGGGCAATCAGGGGCGTTTTTTGCAGGTTAAATTACAACTTCGACCAGAAATACCTGTTTGAATTTAACGGACGATATGATGGAACTTCAAAGTTCCCGACAGATAGCAGATTTAAGTTCTTCCCCTCATTTTCCGCAGGATGGAGGATATCGGAAGAAAACTTCGCAGAAAATATCAGAAATGTAGTAAATAACTTCAAGATCAGAGGATCGTATGGCTCTCTTGGCAACCAAAATGTCAGTAATTACATCTACTTTCCTTCTTACGGAACTATCTCAAAAGTCAATTATGTATTTAATAGTATCCGCCCGATGGGAATCACACCCCCGGGGTTGGTTTCTCCGGACCTGACATGGGAAACGGCAACAACGATCGACTTTGGTTTTGATCTTTCACTTTGGAATAAGTTTGATTTTTCGTTTGACTGGTACAACCGGACAACCAGCGATATTCTGGTCGCCGGAGATCAATATCCGGCCCTCCTCGGGACGAGTGCCCCCACAAAAAACTCGGGAGAAATGAAATCGGTTGGATGGGAGATCACGGCAACCTGGAGAGATCAGTTGCAAAATGGCCTGAAATATGATATTAGTCTTGTCTTATCCGATTACCAAAGCGAAATTACCAGGTTTGACGGTAATCCGGAGAAAGTACTGAGTTCATTATATGTTGGCCAGAAAATGGGGGAAATCTGGGGCTATGAAACAATGGGCCTCTTCCAATCAGCGGAAGAAATTGCAGAAGCACCTTCTCAAAGGAAAATCAATTCAGGAGTTTGGTACCCGGGAGACGTCAGGTATAAAAACCTGGATGGTGATGAGGAGATTTTTACCGGAACCAGCACGGTTGCTGACCCGGGTGACCGGAAAATAATTGGAAACTCGACACCCCGGTATCAATTTGGGATTAACATGAATGCCTCATGGAAAAATTTTGATCTTAATTTATTTTTTCAGGGGGTAGGCAAGAGGGATTTCTGGACAGACGACAAATTCTATTGGGGACAAATGAAATTGGATGGGACAGGTACCTGGCATTCCTATGAGAATTCATGGACCACAGAGCATCGGGATGCTTTTTTCCCGGGTTACCGGTATTTCGACGGTAATACAAAGGTGCAAACCCGGTACTTGCAGAATGCTGCGTATGTCAGGCTGAAAAACCTCACGTTTGGATATACTTTGCCTGTGAACCTCACAAAACAAATTAAGATCGAAAAGGCCAGAGTTTATTTTTCCGGCCAAAATTTATGGGAAAGGACCAAGGTTGTTGATACGCTTGATCCGGAAACGATTAACGGAACTTACCCGATTATGCGTTCTTATGCTTTGGGATTACAAATCTCGTTTTAAGTAATAATCCAAGAACTAAAAAGATGATTATGAAAATTGAAAATATACTTTTAGGGATTATCCTGGCTCTTTTAGCCGGCTGTAATGATGAATTTACGGAAAGAGCTCCCTTGGACAGGCTCAGTGATGAATCTGTGTGGACGACAGAAGAAAACCTCCAAATATACTGCAACAATTTTTATGAAAATTTCCCTGTAGATAATAGCTGGGGCCCCGAGATTGATGCTCTGGGCGTTCCGAATAACCTTGCTTATCGCGATATCATTTCTGATGATTGCGTCCCATGGCCCAGTTATTCAAAAACAGCCGAAGGCCTGACAATACCTGCGGGAACTTATATTACACCAACGGCTTCGGGAAGTGGCAAATGGAATTGGGCTAATATGCGCCGGCTTAACTATTTTCTCGATAATTACAAGCGTGCCAATATTAGTGAATCAAAAAAGCGAATTTACGCCGGAGAGATCCTGTTTTTTAAAGCGCTCGATTATTTTGAAAAAGTAAGATTATTCGGGGATGTGCCATGGCTTTCTCATGTCGTGAACGCGGATTCAGAGGAATTATATGCCGTAAGGACCCCAAGGTCCCAGGTCATGGATTCCGTTCTGAATACGATTAATATTGCCATTGAATGGTTACCCGCAAAGGGACAGGAAAAAACCGACCGTCTGAATAAAGACATGGCATTATTTTTAAAAGCAAGGCTTTGTCTGTATGAAGGTACTTATCGAAAATATCACACTGCATTGGGTCTGGATGGCACTGAATTTCTCAGTGAAGCGGCCGATGCCTGTGAAACGTTGATGAGCAGCGGACACTATTCCCTTTATTCTACCGGGGATATTGAAAATGATTATTTTAATTTGTTTGCAACCACGAGCTATGTGGGAAATACGGAAATGGTCCTTTGGAAAGAGTATAGCTTTAGCGAAGCTCTCGGAACTGCTTTTAGCCGTTATTATATACAAAATTTATTGGAAATTTCGGCTAGTCGTACTTTGGTAGAAGAATATTTATGCAATGACGGATTACCTGCTTCTGTCAGTCTTTTGTTTTTAGGGACCGATTCCATACAAAGTGAATTTGCGAACCGTGATCCCCGGTTAAAACAGACGATCTGTAACTTTGGAGAAAGGTTGTTGGCGCCGGGGTTATTATGGAATGGCAACAATCCTTTACCTACATTGAACGGTATGTCCGGCGGAGTAGCTCTTCCAGAGAGAAGATGTCCTTCCGGTTTCAGAATCTGTAAATGGTGGATTAATGATCAGGTTGATTATGACAGGGTTGCTCTTGGGCAGCAGGCATTTCCAATTTATCGTTATGCCGAGGTCCTTTTAAATTATGCCGAAGCCAAATGTGAATTAGGGCAATGTACGCAGAGTGTGTTGGATAACTCCATAAATCTGATCCGGGCACGCGCCGGAATGCCGGCTTTAAATATCGGTAATGTTCCCTCCGATGCTCAATTAGACGGGCGTTATCAGCAATATTGCGGTTACGTGCCGAATCCGTTATTACGCGAAATCCGCAGGGAACGTAGAATTGAATTATGTTTCGAAGGATTACGTTATGATGATTTGATGAGATGGAAAGCAGGGAAATTCTATGAAATGCCTGCATCGGTATTAGGAATAAAATTTGTTCAGCGTCAATTCGGCAGCAGGGTTACCGTAAATAAGGATATCTTCTTAAATGAAGAAGGATATATCCAACCGTATAAGCAATTTTATCCCAATGGAAGGGTCTTCGACGAAAGCAAACACTATCTGTTTCCTATTCCGCTGGAAGATTTGGTGTTAAATCCCAATCTGGTCCAGAATCCGGGATGGGATACACCTTGATCCCAAAAGGAGAAGGACTTGACATTTCAGGAAAATAAGAGAGTAAGATTCATCTTACTCTCTTAACAGAATACTTTAAAATCTCAATAGCGGGAATCGTTTATAATTCATTTGTTGACGGTCGCACTATCTGATTTAAAACTATACGGATGACTAAGCATAAATTATATGTACGGATAGCTATTTGCATTCTCATTATGCTTAATGAAGTTGCTGCTGCCAGTCTGCCTGCAGAAAATAAAAATCAGCTTCAGGAGTTATATAAAAGGGATGGACTGCCTAATTTTTTCACGAAAATCAAAAATGGCGATCCTGTAAAAGTCGCCTACCTGGGGGGAAGTATAACTGAGCAGGAAGGATGGCGGGTCTATTCGCTGGAATGGTTCCGGAAACGTTATCCGGATGCCAAGTTCAGTGAAGTCAATGCGGCTATTGGCGGAACACCTTCCGAATTTGGGGCTTTTCGTTTACAAGATCATGTGCTGACATTTCATCCGGATTTGATTTTTGTGGAATTTGCAGTAAATGATAAAGATGCCGGGGAAGAGAAAGTGATCCGTTCAATGGAAGGTATTGTAAGGCAAGTATGGCAAACTAACTCTCATGTTGATATTTGCTTCGTATACACGATCAGAGAGAGTTATATTGAACCCGAATCCAACGGGCTTTTGCCGTTATCGGTATCGGCCGCGGAGACGGTAGCCAGGAAGTACAGGATACCATCGATTAACTTTGGAGTTGAGGTATGCAGGAGGCTAAAAGAAAGTAAGCTGCTGTTCAA
This sequence comes from uncultured Prolixibacteraceae bacterium, assembly GCA_964486235.1. Taxonomy (GTDB): domain Bacteria; phylum Bacteroidota; class Bacteroidia; order Bacteroidales; family Prolixibacteraceae; genus JBCFBK01. The sequence continues at coordinate 7,499 of CAZANK010000137.1, forward strand.
GGGAGAGTCCAAAGAAATAAACGGGATTCAGGTGTTTGGGCCGGACGGGACGCATCCGTATATCGAAACCGGACATCACATTTATCACGAAGTGTTGAGGCGTTCATTTGAAGCAATGGGAGCAATGAATCGCAAACTGAAAGCAAAAACGCATCCATTAGGAGCACCCATTGACCCATATAATTTTTCAAACGCGCGCATGGTGGATATCATGCAATTAAATTTGAATGAAAAGCGGGAGATTTCAAAGGCAAAAGAATTTTTGAGTTTTGAGAGATTTCTTCCCAATATAAGTAAACAGAAAAAGGACACTGAGATGATTGTAGTCCGTTTTAAAGGCAGGGCAATTGGGGCATACGACCTTATAGGCCCTGGTGGGGGCAGGGTGATAGTTGAAGTTGATGGTTGCGTAAAAGATACCATTGTCCGTTTTGATAAATATTGCACATATTACCGGATGAACTACTTTTTAATTGATGATTTGGAAAACAGAGATCATGACGCGATATTCCGGGTGTTTTCTGAACCATTTAATAAGAAAGCTATTCTAAAAGAAACATTAAAGGAAGATTTTATAAAATATCCTGATAAATACGAAGAATACTGCTGGTATGTAGGGAAAATACTCATCGACGGTGATTTGACCCAATAAAAGAATTTTACTCATGAAACTGTCCATAAAAAAAGAATCAAACATAACTTATTTATCTAAAATAGTAATGAAACACA
>CAZANK010000138.1:0-8194 GCA_964486235.1 uncultured Prolixibacteraceae bacterium
ATTGAACGTTGTTCCTGTGACCCGGATATCATACGAAGAGGTGTGGACCACGAATGGCTTTCCGCTCATTTTTGCCACCTCGAACAAGGCTTCGCCGTTCAAAAACACCTCGCGGACGCCGTCCTTCCCGTCAGCCGAAAAACGGATCTCTGACCCCGAGTTTAAGAAAACATGGGTCCCGTCGGGCATCAACATCTCGGAAACAGATCCCTTCGGGACGACTGACGTATAATAAACAGGCAAAACATCGCGGCTGACCGAATTAAGCAGGTATCCCAGGAATAAACCAACAACAAGGACAGCGGCCACCTGTCCTGCCCGGTACAACAAACGGACCTTCCCGGGTCTTTTCCGGTCTCCCATCTTCCGGTTCCCCCAGAATTTCTCAAAGATTGCTTCAAAAAACTGCGTTTCATACGGGAATGCGCGTTTCTGACCCAGGTCCTTGTACAGATGGCCTTTGACTTCAAACTCGATCTCCGGTCGTTGAAACAACGACAAAAACCGCTGCCGTTCCTCATGGGTTGCCTGTTCTGACTTGCCTTTCCTGATGATATCTCCGATTGATTTGTGCATCTTCCTCCATCATTTGGCAGTAATACGGGCAGCTTCACCGAAATACTCAATCCCATGTGATTTTTTTTTCAGGGGGACCAACCTCCGACAGTCTAAGCACAATGGAGAAAAAAGAACAGCAAAGCCGGCAGGGACCCGGTGCCCAGTTTTTCTTTGAGCCAGGAAACGGCAAGATGAAGATGATTCTCGACTGTTCGTTGCGAGAGACCAAGCTTCCGCGCAATTTCACCGTTCGACAAGCCTTCCTCCTTGCTCAACCTGAAAATACGCTGACGTTGTGCAGGCATCGCCTCAACCAGTCCGCGCAAATTTTCAAGCAGATCCTGGTAAACGACCTCCTGCCAGGTATCGTCCGACTGAACCTGAACGTTGCCGACCGAATAATCAAGGTAGGCCCTTTCAACGTTCTTCCTCCGGATAAAATCATAAATCAGGTTAATACAAATCCTGAACAACAAGGATTTCACATTCCTTCCTGCATCAAGGCTCCCGCGTATTTCCCAAAGTTTTAAAAATACCTCCTGCAAAAGCTCTTCTGCATCAGCCTGATTTCTGAGGTACGATAAAGCGAAGGCATAAATTCCCGGACCATTGTCTTTAAACAAGCGGTGAAACGCTTCCTTTGACCCCTCCTGAAGCCGCTCAATCAGTTTTTTGTCCTGCTCCCCATCCATGAATTCTGCATCGGTTGACAAATCGGTGTCCCACAAAGATACATTTATATCAGAAACTTTTTCTTTCCCATCCTCGTTTTTGACGGGCCGGCCAATGCCGCACGCAACCATTTTGAACATCCTCTTTTTTTGATCCGGCCGTTCATTGACGTCCATTTCCCGCCTGCTGCAAAAACGTTCACCATTCCTGGCACCATTTTTGAGTACCGCCCAAACGAATGGAAGGACATGTCATATTTGTAAACATTTTACTGATATTCAACTGGTTACTCCTATTGGAAATAAAAATGAATAAAATAAAATACGAACAGCAGATTGCAAATATTTTTCATATTTTTGTTGAAGAGAACATGATCAACCAAGTTTCATTCTTTTAATTATATTTTTGGAATCAAAGGGACCAGTTCGGGGTAAGTGAATCAGGTTGGAGAAATGCAAGAAGAACCCTGTATAATTTAGTAATGAAGCTTTTTATGTCTATCGTATGTTTTGGAAAAAAAATAAAGCCCCAAAGGAGTATCTTGAGGGAATAGCCCCTCTCATCCTGAACAGCCAATCGCAGATGTCTGGAGACTTTATTATCCATACTGATGTGAAAATTGACGGCTCCGTGGAGGGCAACGTGATGACCACCAAATCGGTCATCATTGGCGAAAACGGACACCTGAAGGGAAACCTCAAATGCAAAACCTTGATTGTTTATGGTTCCTTTGAAGGAGCTTCAGAGGTTGAAGAGTCCGCCAGGCTCCTGGCTTCTTCCGACTACCGGGGAAAGCTCAACACGCCCATCGTTTCGATATTGCCGGGAAGTCAGGTCAATGCCCGCATAAATGTTCCGGATAACGGTCTGGATCATTCTATCGGCGCACCTGGACCTGACGAGCTGCGAACGAAAGAATTGCCCGAAACAACGGAAGGGAACGGCCGCCCGGGATTGAAAGATACACCCCCCTCAACGCCTGGTTCATTTTTATTCAAAAACCTCTAGCCTTTTTAAAATAATTCCATAATATCATGCTATGAAAAAAATTTACAACTTTACAAGTGTCTTCGAGGAAAGCAACGTGGAACTTTCAAACGTGGCTACGACCTTTCTGGACGGAATGAAGATTACAGAAGTGGATGGCAAAAGTTACATCGTCGGTAATCTTGCTTTGACGGAAGGTACTTCCCCCCACAAATTTATTAACAGCTCGGCCAAAGATTTGGATTACCGGATCTTATCGCTCGTTAGTTTGGTGTTGGCTACACAGGGCCGGTACTTTCGTTTCCGTGTCACCACAGGATTTCCGTTCACCACGTATCAGTCATATAAAAAGGACGCGATCGATTTCTTAAAAAGAAGGCATCAGATTGCCGTAGATACAAAAACGTTCGGAGGACAAGCGGTCGAAAATGTCAATGTGAACGTTGAACAGGTTCATATTATGACAGAGCTTGACGGATGCATCAAAACGATCAGGGATGGTAACATCCAGGAAAAAAGCAATTTTTTCGTGGCGAGCCTGGGATACGGGACCTTTGAGGCTGCCTTGTCAACGCCCAGCGGAATTGTGAACAGAACAACAGTCAGTTCCAAAGGACTGTCCTATGCGGTCAATCTTCTCGAAAAAGAGTTGCAAAAAGACCACTACCTGAACTTACTCACAGAGAAACAACTTGAAAAAGCCTTCCAAAGAGGCGTCATGATTGTTGACCGTCAAAAAATTGACCTGAAAAAACAACGGTCAAAAGCACTTGAAATTTATTATAATGAAGTCATATCGCCCGAACTGCGTAAGAAATTCTCTGATAATGACTTCCTGGAGACTTCTAAATTTTATCTGGTCGGTGGCGGTGCGTTTTACCCGGAACTGATCGACCTTTTCAAAAAAGAATTCCAAAACGTGGTGGATGTGATTGTCCCTTCTGATCCAAACCTGTGCGCAGCCATCGGTTATTGCCTGAATTCGATCGAACAGGCAAACGCAATTACCGCTTCGACCGACACAAAAAATGAAGTGGCCTATATCGGAATTGATTTGGGTAACTCCAACACAGTGGTTGTCATCGAGGTAAACGGAACAGAACCTGATGACATTGAAAATGATAAAAACGAAGAAGATAAGTTGACCAGCGAAGAAACGGAACCCGAAGAAATAAGCGCACAGGAAAATTAATGGTCAAAAGGCGGCAATGACTTATACTTACCGATTTTATTTTTAGCATAATCAAAAAACCGCTTACAGTTTAAGCGGTTTTTTTTGGCGGGGAACTTCCCCGTCTTAAAATAATTAATCCTTGTTCAGATTTTTTCTTGGAACTTACGTAAAACTTTCAATATCTTTGGATTTCACTACACATAAACAGAAAAAAAACAACAATGGTCGAAAATCCGCAAATCCTTATCGTAGAAGATGTTGAGTCCAATTTTTTGTATTTGAAAGCGGTGTTAAGCAAGCTAAAGGCGCATATCTTTTGGGCTAAAAACGGAAGGGAAGCTGTTGATATTTTCAGGAACGAAACGCATATCGATTTGATCCTGATGGACCTTCAGATGCCGGAGATGAATGGTTACGAGGCAACCCGGATCATCAAACAGGAAAACCCGGGTATCCCAATCATCGCACAAACGGCCTTCGCCATGTCTGACGACCGCGAAAAAGCCCTTGAAGCCGGATGTGATGACTATTTGGCCAAACCAATCAAATCGAAAGACCTGCTCAGTGCAGTGGAACGATTCCTGAATGTTTGCTGATTCTTGCTTTCATCCCCTGAACACCTCATTCTGAAAGAAACTCATTTTTAAAATCATTGAATTTATTACTTTTGCGCCGAAAAGAATGTTTCTGAAACGGATGCAAGGAAAAGCCGGGGCATTCAGAAAACAGAAACGGCTCATGAAAAAGAAGACCAATGGAAAAGAAACAGTATTTGCTGGATCAACGCTACCTGAAAATGGCGTCGATCTGGGCGCAAAACTCGTATTGCAAGAGACGGCAGGTAGGCGCCATCCTCGTCAAAGACCAGATGATCATTTCTGATGGTTACAATGGAACGCCCTCAGGGTTCGAAAATATTTGTGAAGATGAGAACAATAACACCAAACCTTATGTGCTTCATGCCGAAGCCAACGCGATCACCAAAATAGCCAAATCGAACAACAGCAGCGAAGGGGCAACGATGTATGTCACGTCATCGCCATGCGTGGAATGCGCCAAACTGATTATCCAGGCCGGGATTAAGCGGGTGGTCTTCACGGCCAACTACAGGCTTGAAGATGGAATCAGCCTGTTAAAAAGAGCAAACATTGAAGTGGTACAAGTGGATCCGGAAGATTAATTTTTCAACGATGAACAAACGAACAAATCTTTATTTACCCCTGTTGATTGCCTTGTCAATTATCCTGGGCATCTTTTTAGGAAATCGGCTCAATCAATCACAACCAACAGGTTTTCAGAATTTCCCGTTGCAAACGCCCAATAAGCTAAGTGCGATGGTTGATCTGATCCAGAATGCGTATGTCGACTCCGTATCCAAAGAAAAGGTGATCGAGGATGCCATTCCCGGTTTATTAAAAAACCTGGACCCTCACACCACTTATATTCCTGCCGGCGACATGAAGGAAGTCACTGAAGAGATGAGGGGTAATTTCGGTGGTATTGGCGTTCAGTTTTCCATTCACAACGACACGGTACATGTGGTCGACGTCATTTCCGGCGGCCCCTCCTATAAGCTGGGCATCCAGGCCGGCGACCGGATTGTGATGGTTAACGATTCGGGCATTGCCGGCATAAAGATCAAGAATGAAGATGTCTTACGCCTGCTCAGGGGTGAAAAGGGAACGAAAGTCAAGGTGGGAATCAAGCGGATTGGCATACGCGAGGTAATCCGGTACAACATCACGCGGGGCGATATCCCCATCATCAGTGTTGACGTGAATTACATGATTAACGATCAAACCGGCTACATCAAGGTAAGCCGATTTGGTGAAAAAACATACGCCGAGTTCATGGAGGCCATGGAAAAGCTCGACAGACAGGGCGCCGGCAAACTCATCATCGACCTGCGTTCCAATCCGGGAGGATACCTGATGGCTGTCATCAATATGGTCAATGAGTTTCTGGACGAGGGTGAACTGATCTTGTACACGGAAGGACATTCGCAACCCAGGAAAACCTATAAGGCAACCAGCAAGGGGAAATGGCTGAATAAAAAGGTTTTTGTCCTGATCGACGAATATTCGGCGTCGGCCAGCGAAATTTTCGCCGGGGCAGTTCAGGACAATGACCGGGGCATCATTATCGGTCGCCGTTCTTTTGGAAAAGGACTGGTCCAGGAGCAGATCCCCTTTCATGACGGATCGGCCCTGCGGCTCACTGTCGCCCGTTATTACACGCCCAGCGGGCGAAGTATTCAAAAACCCTACAAAGAAGGGACTGACGAGTATTATCATGACATTATGAAAAGGGCGGTTCACGGCGAACTCGTGATCGCAGACAGCATTCAGTTTGCCGATTCGCTCAAATATGAAACCAAAAGTGGCCGTATCGTCTATGGCGGGGGCGGAATTATGCCCGACTATTTCGTGCCCATCGATACCTCCGGCTACTCCGACTACTACTCCAGGATCACCGGGAAGGCGCTTGTTTACAATTTCGCACTCGATTACAGCGACAAGAACCGGCAGGAACTGAAAAAGCTGAAAACAGCCGCCGACATCGAAGATTACCTGGAAAAACAACAAATCCTCGATCGGTTTGTCGATTACGCGGTCAACCAGGGCGTCAAAAAGGACCCAAAAGGATTAACCATTTCCGGGAAGATCATCAAAACGCAGATCATGGCGTACATTGCCCGGAATATGCTTGGTGAAGAAGGGTTTTTCCCCATCATCCGGAAAATTGATGATACCCTGCTAAAGACGATCGAAATTTCTGCATCAGAGGAACAGATAAAAAAGCTTCTGGCTGTAACAAAATAGCGCTTGATCCGTCGTATAAGGGTGGATTGACGAAAGCCCTATGACTGCTGAAGAGTATAATGACGCTGTGAACCAGTACAGTGACAGCATTTACAGGTTTATCCTAAAAAATATCAGGGATGTGGAAAAGGCCCGGGATATTGTCCAGGACAGCTACGAAAAGCTTTGGATCCATCATCGTCAGGTCGCTGCCGATGCGGTCAAATCGTATCTGTATGCAACGGCTTATCACCGGCTCATCGACGTAATCCGGAAAGACAGCAGGATTCGTCTGGGTGAACGTCATCCCACGACAGGGAATATGCACACTGATCAGTATACCGATCTGGCTGAAGTGCTTCACCAGATCATCGTGCTTTTGCCAAACGATCAGCGTTCCGTACTGATGCTGCGTGATTACGAAGGGTATTCATACCGGGAAATTGCCGAAATCACCATGCTCAGCGAGGCCCAGGTCAAGGTTTACATTTACCGCGCCCGGGTGTTTATGAAGAATTATATCCGGAGTATGGATATTTTAATCTGACGACGTGATGCCAATGGACATGCCTGACTATGAAATTTACTTCCTCGACTACATCGACGGAAATCTCTCTGTCGATTTGATCGATGATTTTTTGGAATTTCTGGAAAAAAACCCTGATCTGAAGGAAGAACTGGAGTCGGTCGCGCAGGGCTTCCCGGAATTGCCGGCCGAAACATTCATTTTTGAGCCGAAAAAAGACCTGTTCCGCCACGAGATAACCGGCAGTTCGGAATTTGACAATCAGGCTGTTGCCTGTATGGAAGGCGATCTCGACAAGGAGCAGGAAGCCGCGTTTAAACAAGCGCTTCGTCATGACCCTATCAAACAGAAGGCTTATCACCTGATCGCCGGCATGAGGCTGCAACCGGACAATTCCATGACTTTTCCGGACAAAACAGCGTTAATGCGGAAAGAAAAAAAATACGCCCGGTGGATTTGGCCTGGATTGGCCGCTGCCGTGTGTGTGCTGGGACTTTTGATCCCGGTGATCTTCCCCGAAAAGGATCGCGGGTCCGCCACTCAACAGCCGGTCACCACGGCCCCTCCTGAAAAAATGGTACAGCATCAGGAGACGGAGAAAAAGCAGCCTTTGACCGATAAAGTCGCCGGCATCCCTGATCCGGAAACCAAACGCCGCCGGAAACCCGACACGAAGCAAAAACAGGTAGTTGCTGCGGTTGCGGAAGAAAGGACCGAAACGCCGGCACTCCTTCGTCCGATCAAAGTCAGCGCTTTGACTTTCAATCAGCCAACAACCCGCCGGCTACATCTTCCCAAAGGCGATCCCCAAAAGGACGTGCAATACACCAAACTGAGCGCCTTCCTGGCTCAAAAGCTGCTGGATGTACCCAAAGGAGAGCCGGTTACGCTGGCCAGTATCGCCCGCGCGGGACTTCAGGCGGCCGAAGGCATCAGCCAGAATAAGCTCCACATCCGGAAAAGCGAGGAGGGACATATCGAGGCGATCAACTTTAACTCACTTCTGGTTGGATTTTCAATTCCCGTGAAAAAAAACAGGTGATGCGTGTAACTTCCCTTCCGGTTGCCCGTCACAGGGCTAAATGAAGCACCCAGCAAAAGAATTAATTTAACACGGACACAATGAAGAACTTATTCCTGATGATACCCGTCCTCTGTTGCATCCTGTCTGTGCAGGCGCAGCAAGACACCGCAAAGGCCGGCGTTGCCGGCAAAAAGATCGTCGAAGTCACAGACAGCTCGGGAAAAACGGAAGTCAGCATCCTTGACGGTAAAATCAACATCCTCGACGACACAGAACATGACACCACCTCCATCCGCATCGGACGCCGCAATATTGAAATCGTCGAAAAAGGAGGAAAAACCGATGTGACCATTCATCGTATCGAAAAAGACGAAGATGACGAAAGAAAATGTAAAAAAGACAAGGATTTTGACGGGCACTGGGCCGGCTTTGAACTGGGCGTAAACGGACTG
>CAZANK010000139.1:0-8193 GCA_964486235.1 uncultured Prolixibacteraceae bacterium
CAGGAGCATCAGCCGGTTCCTGATCTGTGGGAACATGGAAGATCTGGCGTCTTCGCTGGCCGGCACCGATGTCGTTGTTCATCTGGCAGGAGCGCCGGTGATGCAACGGTGGACAAAAAGAAACAGACAAATCATCCACGCCAGCCGGGTTGTCACAACATGGAACCTGGTAAAAGCCATGGATTTCCTCGAAAGTGCCAGGAGACCGAAGGTCTTTATATCAATTTCGGCCGTAGGAATTTATGCTCCCGGCAATCAACACGACGAACACAGCCAGAACCTCAGTAAAAACTTCCTTGGCGCAGTCGTAACAGACTGGGAGAATGCGTCAACCGATCTAAACAGGGAAATTCGCCGGGTAATTTTTCGTTCCGGTGTCGTTCTGGGCAAAGACTCCCAAATGGTCAGGAAGGTGATGCCATTTTTTAAGCTGGGGCTCGGCGGTAAGATCGGAAACGGGAAACAACCTTTCCCCTTTATTCATATCGACGACCTTGTCCGGATTTTTTACGAAAGCATGATCCGCGACGACTACGAAGGTGTATACAACCTGGTGGCTCCAGAACAGGCAGCCAACGAAACATTCACAAAACTATTATCCCGGCATTTAAACAGACCTGCTTTTTTCCGGGTTCCTCCGGTGTTCCTGAAAATGATTCTGGGGGAAGCATCTGCCACGCTCCTGGAAATACCGGCAGTCGTCCCCGGACGTTTAACGTCGGAGGCCAATTACCAATTCCGATATCCAACACTTTCGTCAGCCCTGCAAGAAATTCTAAACTCCGGCCATCTTTCCGGTGAGGCACACGAATCATGTGCATAGCCTTCACCACATCAAAAAGCCCCGCGATGTGGCAGGGCTTTTGCGATATCAGTTTCGTCTTCGCTTATAGTTGAGGACCGGCAGCAACAAGTGCTTTCCCTTCTTCGTTGTCAGTATACTGAACAAAGTTCTTAATGAAGCGCGAAGCCAGATCTTTGGCTTTTTCTTCCCATTGAGCACGGTCTGCATACGTATCACGCGGATCAAGAATTCCGGGATCAACACCAGGCAGCGATGTCGGAACCGTCAGATTAAAAATCGGGATCACCTTCGTTTCAGCCTTTTCAATGTCGCCATTCAGAATTGCGTCAATAATGCCGCGGGTATCTTTGATTGAAATCCGCTTTCCGGTACCGTTCCAGCCGGTGTTCACCAAATAGGCTTCTGCTCCGTTGGCTTCCATTTTCTTCACCAGCTCTTCGCCATACTTTGTGGGATGCAGGGACAGGAAAGCTTTCCCGAAGCAAGCAGAAAATGTAGGCCGCGGCTCAGTAACACCCCGTTCCGTACCGGCAAGCTTTGCTGTAAATCCGGAAAGAAAATGGTATTCCGCCTGTTTTTTTGTCAGCTTGGAAACCGGGGGCAACACCCCAAAGGCGTCCGCAGAAAGGAAGATCACTTTTTTGGCCGGCCCGGCTTTCGACACAGGCTTCACAATATTATCGATGTGATAAATCGGATACGAAACGCGGGTATTCTCGGTAACGGATTTATCTGTAAAATCAATCTTCCCGTTCGCATCCACGGTGACGTTTTCAAGAAGCGCATCACGCTTAATCGCTTTATAAATGTCGGGTTCTGCCTCCTTGTCGAGGTTAATCGTCTTGGCATAGCATCCGCCTTCAAAATTAAATACCCCTTCGTCGTCCCAGCCATGCTCATCGTCGCCGATCAGTTGACGTTTCGGGTCGGTCGAAAGCGTTGTTTTCCCTGTTCCCGAAAGACCAAAGAAGACCGCGGTATCACCATCTTTCCCCACGTTGGCAGAACAATGCATGGCTGCGATCCCACGTAAAGGAAGATAATAATTCATCATCGCGAATATTCCTTTTTTCATCTCTCCGCCATACCAGGAACCTCCGACAACGTGCATTCTTTCCGTTAAATTGAAAACCGTATAAACTTCCGAGTTTAAACCATGTTCTTTCCATTTCGGGTTAACAGTCTTGGACGCGTTCAGTGAAACAAAATCAGGTTCACCATAATTCTCCAACTCTTCATCGGTAGGACGGATAAACATATTCTTTACAAAATGCGCCTGCCAGGCCACTTCCATAATGAAACGAACCTTTAAACGGCTGTCTTCATTTGCCCCGCAAAATGTATCCATGACAAATAACCTTTTCCCTGAAAGCTGTTTGGCAGATAATTCCTTCAACTCTTTCCAGACTTCGGGTGTTGTTGGCTTATTATCGTTAGGGGCTTCAGGCGATGTCCACCAGATCGTATCTTTGGTCGTTTCATCTTTTACAATGAACTTATCTTTGGGAGAACGGCCTGTAAATACGCCCGTCATCACGTTCACGGCATCCAATTCGGTCACCTGCCCTTTCTCAAAGCCCTCAAGACCCGGCTTGGTCTCTTCTTCAAATAACTGCTTGTAAGATGGGTTATAAACAATTTCCTTGACGTCGGTGATCCCGTACCTGGATAAATCTAAATTTTTCATAATCACGAATTAATGAATTAAAATTTCCACAAAACCATACACTCTGCCGACAAAAATAATTTTTTTTGCTAATCGGCCCGGGTAACCAAATTTAAATTAGCATTATTTCTCAAAAGACCGCATAAAATACAGACAGGGTGTTAATTAACACCCTGTCTGCTAAGCAATAAACGTCATGAACAATTTTTAGCACATGTTAAGAAATTATTAATCAAAAATGAATAAGCATGTTACGACCGGGGATGAAAGTGAGTAATCGTATTTTTCAGATAATCACGGTCCAAATGGGTATAAATTTCTGTGGTCAGAATGGATTCATGTCCCAGCATTTCCTGTACCGCCCTCAGATCAGCGCCACCGGAAATAAGATGAGTCGCAAAAGAGTGGCGGAAGGTATGCGGACTGATTTTCTTACTCAGACCAACTTTCTCAGCCAGATTCTTAATAATTGTAAAGATCATGACGCGGCTTAACTTCTTTCCCCGCCGGTTAAGGAAAAGGATGTTTTCACTGTCTACTCCGACTTTGAGCGACTTGCGATACCCCTGCACATATTTCGTAATTTCTTCAATGGCCTTGGAACTGACCGGCACCAGCCTCTCCTTTTCCGCCTTACCTTCTACTTTAATGAAGCCCTGGTCGAAAAAAAGATTGGTCACTTTCAGGTTGACCAGTTCAGACACACGCAACCCGCAGCTATACAGTGTTTCAAGCATGGCTTTGTTCCGTTGTCCTTCCGGTTTGGAGAGATCAACACCGTCGATGATCAAATCAATTTCTTCCATGGTCAGCACATCCGGAAGCTTTCTGCCTATTTTCGGTGATTCCAGCAGAGAAGTAGGGTCACTGTTAATTTTTCCTTCCATCAGCAGGTATTTGAAGAAGGATTTAATACCCGAAATGGTGCGGGCCTGTGTCCGGGGAGAAACCCCTCTTCCATTAATATATTCAATAAATCCCCGCAAATGATTGATCCTGACTTTTTCAGGAGTTAGCTTCTTAAAATTTTCATCCAAAAATGCCATCAGTTTGTTAATGTCATTAATGTAGGCGGCAATCGAATTTTGAGACAATGATTTCTCAAGCCTCAAAAACGTTTCAAAACCTTTTTTGCTGTCTTCCCATTTCATAATTCAAGTAATTAGTTTTTTTCTAAGAACAATTTAAATACTTTTGATCGTATAAAACCTAACGTTGGTGACAACGCATTGAAAAGTAGTTTCTTCCCCAAGATTACATAATTATCAATACGTAGGAGCCAAGCGAAAGTTACTAGTTTTTTTTAAAATATGCAAAAAAAATGAAAATATTGTTAATTAATGGGCCGAATTTAAATTTGTTAGGAAAACGGGAAAAAGGCATTTACGGGGAGATTTCTTTCGACACCTGCCTGGAGAAGCTGATCGACAGGTACCCGGGTATCACACTGGAATACTATCAATCCAACGTGGAGGGGGAGATCGTCAATAAGATTCATGAAGTTGGTTTTACCATTGACGGCATTGTTCTGAATGCCGGGGCGTATACGCATACGTCGGTGGCTCTTCGCGATGCCATTGCCGCTGTGGAAACCCCCGTCGTGGAAGTTCATATTTCCAATATCCTGACACGGGAAAGCTTCAGACACACCTCGATGATCGGACCGGTATGCAAAGGAAGCATCATGGGGTTTGGACTTGATTCCTACCGGTTGGGGATCGAAAGCTTTTTATGAGATCATGCTTTTTATGAACTCGTGCGCAGCATGCGGTGAGCAGGATGAGTCGTAAAACAATGAAGATTCAATCTACCGCTGTCTTATCGTCGCCCTCAATCTGGTTTTTTCGCACCTGTTCTTTAAAGGAACCATAGCTTTTACTTTCCTTCCGGGTCCGGCGAGAATTTTATTTTAGCGGTCGAAGTAAAATGAAACGACATAATAAATACGTATGAAACACACGAAGATCGTTGCCACGATTTCGGATCAGCGATGTGAGCCGGAGTTCATTGAGGCCTTATTCCGCGAAGGGATGAATGTGGCCCGTTTAAACACAGCACACATCACCACAGAAAGCGCGTTGAAGATCATTGAAAATATCCGTTCCGTTTCAGACACAATTGGGATACTGATCGATACAAAAGGGCCGGAAATCAGGACAAACCTTGAGGAGCCAATCTCTGTAAAGAGAGGGGAGCTGATCGAAGTGTCCGGGGTGGTCAGGCAAAGCCGGGATAACAGAATTACACTGGCCGTTTCTTATCCTGCTTTCCATATCGAGATCCCGGAAATGAGCGGGATCATGATCGATGACGGAGAGATTGAACTCGAAGTTGTCAAAAGGGAAAAGGATTTTGTGCTGTGCCGGGTTGAAAACCCAGGGGTGATCGGAAATCGAAAAAGTGTGAATACTCCGGGATTCAGCGTGCAACTTCCACCTATTTCGCAAAAAGACGAAGAATTTATCGCGTTCGCAGCAAAAAATAACGTCGATTTTATTGCCCACTCTTTTGTGCGCAACAAGGAAGATGTGATCAAAGTACAGGAATTGCTCAACCGGTTTGACAGTCCGATCAAGATTATTGCAAAAATTGAAAACCTGGATGGAGTGAGCAACATCGATGAAATTCTGGACTGTGCCTATGGGATTATGGTTGCCCGTGGTGACCTCGGAATAGAAATCGCGGCGGAAAAGATTCCCGGCATACAACGGATGCTGGTTAAGAAAGCCGTACAGCAAAAAAAACCGGTGATCATTGCGACTCAGATGCTCCATAGTATGATTGACAATCCCCGTCCAACCAGAGCAGAGGTCAATGATGTAGCCAATGCCATTTATTCGCGGGTCGACGCGGTCATGCTTAGCGGAGAAACTGCCTACGGCCGGTATCCTGTCGAAGCCGTCCGGTATATGCACCGGATCGCGAAAGAAATTGAAGTCAGTAAAGATAAACGGAATGACATCACCATTCCTTTCGTCGAGAACGAAGTAGCCTATCTTGCCGAAGCTGCCATTCAGGCCTCAAGAGAGTTGAAGACCACGGCAATAGTCACCAATACACTGACAGGAAAAACGGCGCTTTACCTGGCATCATTCCGGGGTGATAATCCGGTTTATGCCCAATGCTACAACATGCGGGTCGTCCGGCAGCTTTCGCTGTCTTATGGTGTCCGCGCCAGTTTAACCGTGCCGAAAAAAGACCGGTTTAAAATGGTACGTTCTTCCCTGAAGGCGTTGCTCAATGCCCGAAAAGTAAAAAAGGACGACACCGTTGTTTATGTTGGCGGCAGCTTTGGTATCGGCGGCGGATCAACCTTCATGGAAATCTCAACCGTAGACCGGCTGACGCAGAAAGTGAATTAGAAGTGTCTGAACCCAGATACAAACATCAAGCAGCAAGGATCAAGACCTGACACGAGACAGAAGAAGTCATCCATAAACAGCAGCAAGTCGCGAGCGCAGAAAAATGTTTAAATGGTTAGATGGCGATATAGTCTGATGCTATCTAACCATCTAAAGATGATACAACCACACGGGCATTTTACAGCTTCACAATTTCGCATCTCACCGCAGATCATCGCATCTCACCGCAGATCAATTATTTCCGCTCCCGGGTGTTTCGATGCATCAAAAATAAACAGCGAGTCGTCGGTGGGTACGCCGGTCTTTAAATGATTCACCCGCACCAGGTAATTATTTCCTTCCTTTCCGACCATTTCCGCCTGTTTGATCACCATCTGCTGTTGATCGATCTGGATTCGTATTTTTGAATAGTCGACCTCCCCTGTTTGCGGGATAAGGTCAATCGCGTACACCCGTTTCCCTCCGGTTGTGTTTTCTCCAACGAAGCGGTAATCAAATCCATCCTCATAAATGGTAAATAACCTGGAAGGGTTCATCATTTCGGACGATTCATCTTCGACAGAAGTGACATTCACTTCATTGGCATCTTTCATGTAAGACCAGACATTTTTCCCGTCGCAATAAACTTCCATCCCCAGTTGGGGGAGCTTTAACTGGTATTTATCACCTTTCATCACAATTTCCCCTCTGTTTTCTTCATGAATTCCTTCTTCCTTGTTATCCATGATATAATCAAAAGTCGCCTGAACGGATGTAAAAGACTTTGTGGTCCTTGTGACACTTTCAAGGATCGACTTCGCTTTCTCGTCCTGTTGGGCAAAAACAAAGCACACGCAAAAGGAAAAAGTGAAAATCAACAGTGGTTTTTTTATCTTTCGTTTCATATTTAGTAAAATATCGAACAAGGTATAAGAAATTTATAGCAAATACTTTAGTGTTTCTTATTTCTTATTCGGTGTTTCTAATCTTCAAACCTTACAAATCTTCCGGTCTCTTGAATCGATCTGTTCCTACATATTCTTCAATAATTGTTCCAAACTATATTCATCCTGGATCATCACCTGACGGGCTTTGCTTCCCTCGCTGGGGCCAACGATTCCCGCAGCTTCGAGCTGATCCATGATTCGCCCGGCCCTGTTGTATCCGATCGAGAACTTCCGTTGGATCATGGAGGTCGACCCCATCTGGTTCATCACGACCACCCTCGCGGCCTCATCAAACAGTTCATCGCGGTTTTCCAAATCCGCTTCCGCAGGACCTCCGGCCGATTCACCGACATACTCGGGTAACATGAACGCCGTCGGATAACCCTGTTGGCGGGAAATGAATCCGCAAATCCGCTCGATCTCGGGGGTGTCAACAAAAGCGCACTGAAGACGAGTCATCGTACTCCCCATGGAAATGAGCATATCCCCCTTCCCGATCAGTTGATTGGCTCCCGGCGTATCGAGGATGGTTCTCGAATCAATCATCGAAGCCACTTTGAAAGCAATGCGCGTCGGGAAGTTCGCCTTGATGACGCCGGTGATAATGTTGGTAGAGGGCCTTTGCGTCGCGATGATCATGTGAATTCCCACGGCACGTGCGAGTTGCGCAATTCGGGCGATCGGCAATTCGATTTCCTTGCCTGCGGTCATGATCAGATCGGCAAACTCGTCGATGATCACGACAATATAGGGCAAATAACGATGGCCCTTTTCCGGGTTCAGACGCCTGGCGACAAATTTCGCATTGTACTCCTTAATATTGCGCGCATGGGCCTTTTTAAGGAGTTCATACCGGCTATCCATCTCCACATTCAGCGAATTCAGGGTGTATTTCACTTTTTGGATATCCGTAATAATTGGCTCTTCATCATCAGGAAGCTTCGCCAGAAAATGCTTTTCGATGGTCGAATACAGACTCAGCTCCACTTTCTTTGGATCGATCATCACCAGTTTCAGTGTCGCGGGATGTTTTTTATACAACAGCGAAGTGATGATGGCATTCAGTCCGACTGATTTCCCCTGTCCGGTAGCCCCTGCAACCAGAATGTGAGGCATCTTGGTCAGGTCGATCAGAAATGTTTCATTCGAAATCGTCTTTCCGAGTACCACCGGCAGGTCTGCTGTACTCTCCTGGAATTTCTTCGATGCAATGATAGAACGCATCGACACCACCTCAGGCTGCTGGTTCGGCACCTCGATCCCGATGGTCCCGCGACCGGGAATAGGTGCAATAATACGGATACCAAGGGCCGAAAGACTCAGCGCAATATCATCTTCCAGATTCTTTATTTTGGCAATCCGGATACCCGGAGCAGGGACAATTTCATAAAGGGTAATCGTGGGTCCGATGGTCGCCCTGATTTTCGTGATCTC
>CAZANK010000140.1:0-8171 GCA_964486235.1 uncultured Prolixibacteraceae bacterium
TTTCTCCTGGTGGCGTTTATCCGCATCTTCCGTTATGCCCTTTACGGATACCTGATCTTTTACACCCGGCAATTTTAAGCAAACCATTTGGGTGCCTGCTTGTTTATCTTCCCAAACTCTTTAAAACAAGCTCAGTATGGTCTGGAAGTTGAACCAACGATGGACTTTGAAAAGAAGACCATGCGTCGTCCTGGCATCAGGCCCGGCAACATGAAAAGGCCATAATCAGTCATCGAAGGGCCTTTCAACGACACCTTTGGCGCTGATCTCAAAACCGGGTTCATAGTGCACGATAAACAATCCGCTGTTCCGGTACCCCCCGTCCGGACTCACGCGGTCGAATGCCAGTTCCGACTGGGTCAGCGATACCCGGAGCATGGGAAGGCAACCTGTAAAGTCTTTACCATAGCGAAACAGAGCCGACATAAAATAGAAGGCGACATCATAACCCTGAAAGCTGTATTGATTGGGTTCTGCCGCAAATTGATGCCGGAACTTCCGGATAAACCGGTTCACCTCGGGAGACCGGTAATCGACGAAATAAGGCGTCAGATAAGTCAGTTTAGTCCGGTGGAAGTATTCCGTCTGAATACTTCGGTAGCGGTTGTAATTCGACAACCCTACCAGCGTAACGGGATACGTTTCGGCAAGCGCATTCAGGGTGGTCACCGCGACACTGATCTGTGCCTCAGTTTCCGAAGGAATGATGAATACATTTTCCCGGTCTTCAAACAACAACGCTTTTAATCCTTCCGCGTCAGACGATAGCCGGTACTCATGGAAACGCCCGTGGCCGGATGATGGCCCGAAGTGTCCCAGTCTTTCCCGGACCAGCTTCACCAATTCTGCTTCAGGCGAATTTCCGCCTGCCCCCACCCGCAAGACGATAAAATTCGCATCCGAATACGCCTCAGCAAGATAATCGGCGGTTTTGTCTATCAGGTACTGCCTGTCAGGATTGACTTTGAAATACCAGGGATGATGCGCTTCAAAATTCCCGGACGAGGATAAGGGCGAAATCATCGGGATGCGGTTCTTTAGGGTAAAATCAGTAAGCCTTCTTTGCAGTTCAGGAAAAGTTGGCCCGATCATCAGATCAAGTCCATCAAGACTTCCCGAGCGAACCAATGAATCAACAACATACTGCTTTTGATTCGTGTCGTACACGTGAAGCTGAATGTTCATGCCTGCCCGCTGCATACTGTCAGTTGCCAGCAACACCCCTTCATAAAAATGGATAAAATTCTCCGAACGCGAATAAACAGTCACGTCATCCCGTTTTCTGAACGGGTCCGGCGTTAACCTGTCCATACTCCCCCTGTCCAGTAACAGCGAATCCCGCGTCAACTCATCCATCGTCACCCGCACTTTGTTCATGGTATCATTGGCCGGCAGGTAAAAATCGAGCAACAACCCGATCCGGTAAGTTTCCGTGGAAGCACGGGGATCAGGTTCACAGGGACGCTTCATGTCCTGTTCAACAATCAACGAATCCACCGCGGGGTCCTGCGGCCCGGGAACAGGCTGCACCGCCTCCTCCTGCTCCTGAACCCGGATTGCTGCCAGATCATCCCGGTCAGGGATCATTAAGATCTGTCCTCTCCGGATGCCGTCGCGGGCTTCGGGATTGTACTTCAAAATATCTTCCACTTCAATGCCAAAACGTTTGGCGATAGAATACAAAGATTCTCCCCTTCCTGCTTTATAGGTTTCAAACGACGGCAACCTCTCCTGCCTGTCCGGATTTACCGGCGTCACCGATCCTTTGATCCTTTCTCCGGCTCTTCCTTCAAGCGGAATTCTCAGCTCCTGTCCTGTTCTCAACCCCATGACCAGTTCCGGATTGGCGCGCAGCAGTTCTTTTTGTTCAATCACGTATTTCTTACTGATTGAAAAAATCGTTTCCCCCTGTTGTACTTTATGCAGCAGACCGGTTCCGTCAGCGACTGCTGACATTTCCGTCTGGGCGTTCGAAGCGGCAGCGAAAACAACGATAACGGCAACAAGCACGACGTACTTCATGGGATCATCTTTTGAAGCATTAAAAATAGGATAATTATCCGGGAGTACCCGCAAAAAAACCTCAAAACTCCGTTTCGCGCGTCCAGTTCATAAACTGCACCCGCTCGTAGGCCGCGGCATTTTTTTGCCGGATGCTAAGTTTTCCCTTGAAATCATCGACCGTGGTATAGCCTTTCGCGTCCATCCAGTCGGCGATACCCTTGTTCATCACGCTGATCGCCGCCGGTCCCTGCCGGTATAATACCGAGGCTACCTGAACTGCGCCGGCTCCTGCCAGCAAAAACTTCACCGCCGTTTCAGCCGTATGGATCCCCGTTGTCGCCGCCAACGGGCACCCGGTTTTGGGAGCCATGATTCCTGTCCACCGCAATGGAAGCAGGTATTCCTGCTCCGTGCTGTACACCGGCGCTGAAACGAGTTCCTGTTTCTCAGGATCGATATCGGGCGAATAAAAGCGATTGAACAGGGTGATTCCCGCCACGCCTGTCAGCGAAAGTTTTCTGATCATCGCCGCCAGGTTTGAGAAATAGTGGCTGATCTTGATCGAGACCGGGATGGTGACCGATTCCAGTACCTTCCCGATCGTTTCGAAATAAAACTGTTCGTTGGCATCGTTACTCCTTGTCACGTCCGAGGGAATGATAAACAGGTTCAGTTCCAAAGCGTCTGCCCCGGCTTCCTGCAGCTTGCCGGCAAAAAATGTCCACTCCGATGAGGTGGTACAGTTGACGCTGGCCACAACAGGAACACCGACTGCTGATTTGGCCTGGCTGATCAGCCGGACTTGCTTATTCAGGTTTTCCTCCCTGATCACGTAATCGAAATAATCCAGGTACTCCGGATCGCTGACCAGGGAGTGGCGTTCCCGTAATTCTTCCTGCAACTGAAGGTAGATTTCCTCTTCAAAAATCGATTTCAAGACAATGGCGCCGGCTCCTGCCTGCGCGATCTTCTTTATTGCATCAATGTTTCCCGTCATGCTGCTGCTGGCAGCGATGACCGGACTTTTTAATTCCAGTCCAAAAAACCGGGTTGATAAATTCGTCATACGCTGATTTTTAACGGATCATTTGATACCTGCTTTTCCTTCAGGAGGTATTGGTGCATCCCCGCAGCCGCCTTTCGTCCATCACCCATCGCCAGGATCACGGTTGCACCCCCGCGGACAATATCACCACCTGCGAACAACTCCGGAACAGCGCCCTGCATGGTTTCCGGGTCCACCTCAATGGTTCCCCACCGGCTCACTTTCAGGTCAGGCAAGGCAGAAGGGATCAACGGGTTAGGCGAGACTCCGACAGCCACGACCACCAGATCGGCTTCGATGTCGTATTCCGAACCTTCGATCACCACAGGCCTGCGTCGCCCGGAAGCATCGGGTTCCCCCAATTCCATGCGCTGAACCCGCATCCGGTTCACGCGGCCTTTTTCGTCGGCAAAATATTCCACCGGATTGGTCAGGTTCAGGAATTCGATTCCTTCTTCTTCTGCATGATGCACTTCCTCCACCCGGGCAGGCATTTCCTCGCGCGAACGCCGGTACACGATCATGGCCCGTTCGGCCCCCAACCGTTTGGCGGTACGCACCGAGTCCATGGCGGTGTTGCCGCCGCCGATCACGGCCACGTTCCTCCCTCTCAGCACAGGCGTATCGAACCGGGAACTGGCGGCATTCATCAGGTTCACGCGGGTAAGGTACTCGTTCGACGAAAGAATGCCATTGTAGTTTTCGCCGGGTATGTTCATAAACCGGGGAAGTCCGGCGCCACTCGCCACGAAAAAGGCCTGGTAACCCTCTGCCTTCAGATCGTCGAAGGTCGCCGTGCGTCCCACGATAAAGTTCTTCTCAAAACGCACGCCCATCTGTTTCAGGTTCTCCAGTTCCACATCCACGATACGGTTGGGAAGCCGGAATTCAGGAATGCCGTACTTCAACACCCCACCGATCTCGTGCAGGGCCTCGAAGACCGTCACCTCGTATCCCCATTTGATCATGTCGCCGGCAAAAGAGAGGGATGCCGGTCCTGACCCGATCGCCGCCACTTTCATCCCGTTTTTAGGGGCAACCGCCGGAATCGATATTTGCCCGCTCTCGCGTTCGTAATCCGCAGCAAACCGCTCCAGATAGCCGATCGCCACAGGGTCCTTTTTCAATTTGACGGTATAGAAGCAAGCGGCTTCACACTGTTTTTCCTGCGGACATACGCGCCCGCAAACGGCCGGCAGCGCCGATGTCTCCTTCAGCGTTTTTGCCGCTTCCGGAATATCGCCTTTCTCAATATACTTGATAAAACGCGGAATATTGATGCTTACCGGACACCCTTCGATGCAGGTGGGCGTCACACAATCCATGCACCGCGATGCCTCGCGCCGGGCGTCGGCTAAATCCAGGCCCAGGTTCACTTCCCGGTCCTGGTATAACACCCTTTTCTGTGCATCCATCTCGGGCATCTTCACCCGCCCGATCCCGGTACGTTCCTTATTTTTGATTTGAGCGCGCAGTGCGACACGCCACTCCTGGTCCCTGTCACTCTTCAGATTCTGCATGATGTAAACTGGTTTGTAAATACCGATCAAAAGCTTCCTTCTCTTCGTTTTTATACCCACCCAGGCGAAGAATCAGTTCGTCAAAGTCAATTTTATGGGCATCGAACTCCGGACCATCCACACACGTGAAGCGGGTCTGTCCTCCCACGTTCACCCGGCAGGCGCCGCACATCCCTGTTCCGTCGACCATCACGGCATTCAGGCTTGCCTGTGTCGGGATGGCATATTTCTTTGTCAGCAAAGCCACAAACTTCATCATGATGGCCGGGCCAATCGCGATACACTCATCAATTTTTTCACGCAGAATAAGCTGTTCTGCTCCCATCGTGACCAGTCCTTTCGTACCGTAAGAACCATCGTCAGTCAGGATCATCACCTCATCCGACCATTTCCGGACCTCATCCTCCAGGATGATCAGGTCTTTATTCCGGGCAGCAAGCACGCTGAGCACCCTGTTTCCCGCCTTTTTGAAAGCCTCCACGATGGGCAGCAAAGGAGCAATCCCCACACCTCCCCCGCAGGCCAGGACAGTCCCAACCTGACGAACATCGGTTGCCTTGCCCAACGGACCTACCAGGTCCAGGATTTGGTCGCCGGGCTTCATCGCGCAAAGCCGCGTAGAGCTGACCCCTGCCTTCTGTACCACCAGGGTGATGGTTCCTGATTTTTTATCGGCATCCGCAATCGTAAGCGGAATCCGCTCACCATTTTCATCGATGCGCAAAATGATAAAGTGCCCGGCTTTCCTTGACGCGGCAATCCGGGGCGCGTGCACCACCAGCTTAAACACGTTCTCCGAAAACCGTTCGGTTGAAATAATTGGATTCATATTTTTGATAATCGATTTTGTTCTGATTTTTTTCACCCTGCAAAAATAACATTGTGTCATCAACATGCCGCCTGTTTTACTTTTTTTTTCATCCTTTTCCGAACATGCCCGATTCCTCGTTATCTTTGACGTTTTCTTAACCAGAAATTATTTCACCACCGGGCATGTCAAAGGAAATCATCATCGGGTTAACGGAGCATCGTGCGTTCGGTCATCTTTTTCAGGCGCTGCTGATTGAAAAACAGGTATCGTTCTACAGCATTGAAAAACTGGTCAGGCAGCGGGACATCGAATCACTCACGCCGGATGAAGATCAGGTCCGGCTGGTGAAACTGATCGAACAGTACAGCGACGAGCGTCTGTCCCGAAAATTCTCCAAAGAGAAGAACCTGAGGCTGTTCTTCCAAAGCATCGACAAGAAGATGTTTGAAAATCACATCAGTCCGTACATCGACCGTTACATGGGTCAAATCGTCCGTATCCTGATGAGCAGCCACACGCGGCTTTTTTTCAAGCAGTTTAAATACGCCAACTTGTACGAGGAAGACCTGATCACGGTACCTTCGTCGTTTGCGACGTGCACCTTCCGCTTCGACAAAAGGGAGGATGGCACCCGCTACTGGCTGGAACTCTCTGTCAATCAGCAGCCGTTCAGTCTTTTGCACAAAAAAATCACCCTTGTCTCCAACGAACCATGTTCGCTGGTATGGCAGAATAAGCTGATCGTTTTTGAAAAAGTAAGCGCCAAAAAAATTCTTCCGTTTTTGGAAAAGGAATTCATTTTTATCCCCTCCCAGGTCGAAGACAAATACTACGGCAGTTACGTCCTCCAGACCATCCGGGACTATCCGGTTCAGGCAACGGGGTTTCACATTACCGAGGAAGATCCTCCCAGAAAAATGTTCTTGTCGCTCGAACCGAACCTGAAAATGGAAACCGTCATTTTCCCCGTTTTTGCCTATGGCGAAAAGGAAACCCTCCCAGGCAGCAAAACCAGGGTATTTGTCAGCCTTCACCGGGAACAGGGAACCTACCTCTTCCGAAAAATTACCAGGGATATGGAATGGGAGAATGAATGCCTGCGTCGTTTAAAGGAATGGGGGCTTCGCGAAGACAACGGGAGCTACCTGATCCGGGGCAATGATGTTCTGGAAGAAAAAGACCGCTTTTATGAACTGATCAAATGGCTGGACCGCAATCGCGACAGCTTCCGGGAAGCCGGGTTTATCGTCCGCCAGGAAAAACTGCAAAAGCGTTTTTTCATTGAAAAGCCAATCCTGGATATCCGGATCACCCTGAAAGACGATTGGTTCGACATTTACGCCGTTGTCAGCTTCGGAGAATACCAGTTTCCTTTCATTAAGCTTAGAAAGTACATCCTGAACAACATCCACGAATTTGAGCTTCCCAACGGGGAAATCGGTATTATCCCGGAGGAATGGTTTGCCAAGTACCGGGATTTGTTTCCCTTTATGCGCCAGGAGGGAAATAACCTCAGGATCAAAAAATATCACTATGATCTTCTTCAGCGGCGGCTAAAGGGAATTGACAAAACCCTGTTTCAGCGGCTGGATGCCGCCGGCAAAGAGGGAGTCAAAAAAGTTCCCCTGCCATCCGACCTTCAGGCCACACTCCGCTCTTACCAAGAAGAAGGCTTTTACCGGATCTATCATTGGTATGAAAACAACTTCGGAGGCTGCCTCGCCGACGACATGGGACTGGGCAAAACATTGCAGACGCTGACGCACCTGCTTAAACTGAAAAAGCCAGAAGCGGATTCCCCGGCTCAGGATTCCACGATCCGCCCGGGACAACTGAGCATCCTCTTTGACGCGCCGGCGGGAGAAAACCACCAGCCCGCCTCGCTGATCGTCATGCCCACCTCGCTGGTTCACAACTGGGAAAATGAAATCCGGAAGTTCACCCCCATGCTCAAGACATACCGGCACACGGGTATGCAGCGAAAAAAAGCAGACGCCTTTCAAACGGCCGTTGACACCTGCGACGTGATACTGACGACGTACGGGACTGTGCGGAACGATATTGACATGCTGCGCGGGCATGAGTTTCTGTACCTGATCCTGGATGAAAGTCAAAATATCAAAAATCCCGGATCGAAAACATACCAGACCGTCATGCAGTTGAAGGCAACCCACCGGATGGTCATCACCGGAACGCCGATCGAAAACTCGCTCTCGGACCTTTGGGCGCAGATGAATTTTATCAACAAAGGGCTTCTGGGAAGCCTGGCTTATTTTAAACGGGAATTTATTTCTCCGATCGAAAGGAAAAATGATCCGGAAAAGCAGTCGCAGTTGCAGTTGATGATCCGTCCTTTTATCCTGCGCCGGACAAAAACGCAGGTTTCCGGCGATCTGCCCCCCCTCACGGAACAAACCCGGTATTGTCCGATGGGAGAAACTCAGATGAAGATCTACGAAAAGGAAAAATCGGCCATCAGGAACGAAATCCTGGGAAATATGGAACGGGCAGGCAAAAAAAAGCCGGCTTTCATTATTTTACAGGGATTAACCCGTCTCCGGCAGTTGGCCAATCATCCTTCGCTGGTCAACGGCCCGGAAGAAAGCGAATCGGGGAAGTTTAACGAGATCATGCAAAGCCTGGAGAGTCTCATTGCCGAAAGGCATAAGGTCCTCATCTTTTCTTCGTTTGTCAAGCATCTGGAACTGGTCAGGGCCCAGGTCATCGAAAAAGGATGGAAGCATTCGATACTGACCGGACAAACCACGCAACGGGAATGCGAAATCAGAAA
>CAZANK010000141.1:0-8149 GCA_964486235.1 uncultured Prolixibacteraceae bacterium
ATGAGTCGGTCGAACGTACGGACTGTAACCGGGAACTGGATCCGCACGGGAACTACGCTCCCGACGGAATCCTGGGCCCATACCATGAGAAGGAAGGCAGCTTTTTTACCATCCGCGAAGTCTGGTCGCCCGTCAGCTTTGAGAAACGGTATATTACGCCAAGATTCGACGGCAATTTCCGTATTGAAAACCGTTTTTTCTACACCAATCTCAGCCAGTGTTCGTTCCTTGCCGAATGGGTCAGGTTGCCCGGACCGGATGAAAAGCATGGCGAAGAAATTGTTTTCACGGAAAATCTCCGTATTGACCTTGCTCCCGGGGAAAAAGGACGGATGAGAGTCTCTTTGCCGCAATCCTGGAACAGGCTTGACCTGCTCCGGATCAGGACGACAGATCTGTATGGAAGACTGGTGAACGTTCAGACCTGGCCACTGAAGGATACTGGAATCAAAGCCGGGGAACTGTCTGCCGTCCACCCAGCCGGGAAACCGGTGATCCGTCAAACAGATCAAAGTCTGGAGGTAAGTTCCGGTAACATGAACTTTTCTTTTTGCAAAACAGACGGAACGATCCGGCAGATCATTGTCCAAGGCAAAACAATACCTCTTTCGGGCGGACCGGTGTTTGTCTCCGGTGAAAAAAAAGTGAAACAGGTAACAGACCGGTACGAGGGGAATATTTTTTTGATTGAAACCCTTTACGAAAACGGCGATCTGACCAGATGGACCATCCGGGATGATGGGCTGCTTGATCTGGATGTTTTGTATGAGCCAACCGACAGTTGTTTGTTTGCCGGGATATCGTTTGACTTCCCGGAAGAGGCTGTTGCCGGAATGAAATGGATGGGGAACGGACCTTCCCGGGTCTATAAAAACCGGATGAAAGGAACAACATTTGGTGTTTGGGAAAAAGCTTACAATAATTCGGTAACCGGTGAATCCGGATTTGTCTATCCTGAATTCAAAGGTTATCATTCAACCATTTACTGGGTAAAGATCCTGGGAAAGAATTACCCTGACTTCCGTGTTTATGTCCACAGCAATGACATTTTCCTCAAAATGCTCACGCCTCAAACGCCCAGGCATCCGAGAAAGACAACCATCATCTATCCCAAAGGGGATCTGTCGTTTCTGCACGGGATCAGCGGTATCGGTACCAAATTCACGGATGCATTTCCATTGGGACCACAGTCGTTTCCCTATTATTTCAATCCTATTAAAATCCATGAACGGAAGCTAAGAATGAAACTGACTTTTGATTTTCGGAACGAAAAGGAGAAAAATAACAAGGACATATGAACATTTTAGAATAAAAAATCAAACAGATAAACTAACAAGCTAAAAATTATAACCATATGTACCGTCGAAACTTTATTCATCAGACATCTTTGGGCATATTGGGATTACCATTGCTCAGGGGAACGTTCCGGCTTGCTGCACCCAGCGACCGGATCAGAATAGCCATTATCGGGCTTGGTCCACAGGGGCTTAGCCATCTGAAATGGTTCAGTGCATTGCCGGAAATTGAAATTGCCGCCCTGTGTGATGTCGATCAGGGTAGGCTTGCTGAAGCGCATAAGCAACTTCAGACGCACAGACCGAATACCCGGACTGATGGGTATACCGATTTCCGGTCTGTGATCGACCGCAAGGATGTTGATGCGATCTCTTGTGCAACACCCGACCATTGGCATGCCCTGATCGCCATCATGGCCTTCCAGTCAGGAAAAGACGTATACGGGGAAAAACCGTTAAGTTACACACTCGCGGAAGGACAAGCCATGCTGAAAAGCCTGAACCGGAATCAATCGGTTTTTCAGTTGGGTACCCAGATCCATGCCCGGGAAAACTATCACCGGATCACCGAAATCATTCAATCCGGTTATCTGGGAAATATTCATACTGTTCGCTTATGGAAAAATGGCGGATCTCCCGGTCTGGGATTCCCGCTTCCCGAAACACCTCCTCCCAATCTGGACTGGAACATGTGGCTGGGGCCGGCTCCCTGGTCGGAATACATACCCGTTCGTTGCCATGGGTCCTACCGTTATTTTCTGGAGTATTCAGGTGGAGTATTCGCTGATTTCTGGTGCCATATTGCCGATATCGTATATATGTCACTCCATCCGAAGGGACTATTCAGTATCGAAAGCAGGGGCGAACGACCCTACGATGGCATTGCCGATGCACCTGAATGGATTGATACTGATCTCAAATTTGAAAACCTGGATGTTTATTGGACAACAATACCACCGAAGGTCGAAGGCGCTGATAAAATGTCGATCGGTGCTCATTTTGAAGGTACGAACGGCACTTTAACCTGCGATTACAATAATTGTGTCATCCGTATTGGGAAAGAAACGATGAATGACATTCCGGAAATACCGAAGACCCTTCCCCGTTCACCGGGACACCAGCAGAATTTCACAGATGCCGTAAAATCAAGGCAGCAACCTGAAAGCAATCTTTTATACGCGCGGGAAATGACAATTCCCATGCATCTGGCGCTCATATCCTTCCGTCTGAAAAGAAAGCTGAACTGGGATCCTCTGCATGAACAATTTACCGGCGATGACGCTGCCAATTACCTTTTATCAAGAGCTTACAGATCTCCATGGAAATTATAAACGATATGAAGAAAATTATCCTGATTAGTCATATGCTGTTTTTATTATCAACAGCATGTTTATCCCAAAATAATGATGGTTTTGTTTCCCTTTTTAACGGAGAAGACCTGACCAACTGGACTTTGAATAAAAAAGGTGGTTTTGAGATTGCCGACGGCGAATTGATTACCAGGAGCAGCGGCAACGGATATGACATTTATTTAAACGAGTGGTACGGAAACTTTATTTTCCGCTTTGAATTCCTGTTATCAAAAACCGGGAACAGCGGGGTTTTCATTCGCAGCATGCCCGCCGAAGAATATCCGTCTGCAGGAGTTGAAATTCAACTGCTTGCCCCCTGGACGCCCTGGCGGGATAATCTGCATTGCACTGGTTCCATATACGGACATGTGGCTGTCACAAACCGACCTGATGAAACTCCGGGTATATGGCATGAAATGGAAATTAAATGTGACCGGCATGTGATAACCATATCGGTTGACGACAAAGTCACCACCATGGCAAAAACCGATACCGTGAAAACAATGGCCAGCGTGCCTCTGTACGGCGCGATCGGCTTTCAGGGAAGTCATACCAGCAAACCCAACCAATTTGCCCGTTTCCGGAATATTTTCATCAGGAATCTTGATGTTGATCCGAATTATGTCACGAAAGGATTTTATGAAGAAAATGAACAGTTGAGAAAGCTGACAGTAGAGGCAGCAGTAAAACTGGGAGCAGTCATGATTCAACCACTGGCAAACCTGATGGCGGGGGAAAATCCGGTGGCGAAAAACGGAGCCAGACAGGCCCTTTTTGACCTGACAGCAATGGCATCAGATCCGAAGACATCAAAAGACAGAAAAATGGAGGTTTTCGATGCGCTGAAAAAGAGTATGAAAAAAAGTTCGTCGCCCGATACCCGGATTTATCTGAAATCGTTGTCAGCCATGTTAAAAAAATGATCAAATGGAAAACGAAAGTAAACCGACCGCACAGCGCTTACAATCGCTCGATGCCCTTCGCGGGTTCGACATGTTTTGGATCATGGGCGGAAAGCACATCTTTCTTGGGCTTGCCACCCTGACCGGATGGCCTGTTTTGGAATGGTGGGCCACCCAAATGAAGCATACGCCCTGGAACGGATTCACGTTCTATGATATGATATTCCCGTTGTTTCTGTTTATTGCCGGAATATCTTTCCCCTATTCCCTGGCAAAGAGAAGGGCAATGCATGAAAACGACAGAACAGTGTATCTCCACATTGTCAAACGCGGGCTAATCCTTGTTTTTATTGGAATCCTATATTCAAACGGCGTCAGTTTTGATTTTACCAATATGTCGCTTAGAAGTGTTCTGGGAATTATCGGTCTTGCGTGGATGATCGCTGCCCTTATTTATATCCGCGCAAAAATGAGCTTCCGAATCATTTGGTTCCTTGTCCTGTTGTTGAGCTATTGGCTTGCATTGATGATGTTCCCTGCCTATGACCTGGGTTCAAACGATCCGTTTTCCCCGGAAGGGAACCTGACCGGCTATATTGAACGCATGCTGATGCCCGGACCTGCCGGGAATTCAGAACAGTTATTCTCTGTTATACCGGCTATAGGAACTGCACTGCTTGGCATGTTTACCGGAGAGTTTATGCGATCTGGTTATCTGAAAGACAAACCCCTGCGAAAAACAGGATATATGGTGCTGGCCGCTCTGGCACTGATCCTGACCGGCAAGGTCTGGGATATCGTGTTCCCGATCAATAAGCACCTCTGGACCAGTTCATTTGTTTGCTTTGCCGGCGGACTGAGCCTTCTTCTTTTCTCCCTTTTTTATCTTGTCATTGAAATCTGGCAACAGCGGAAATGGGCATTTGTATTGATCGTGATTGGGTTGAATCCCATCACTATTTACCTGGGACGAAGGATCATCGACTTTAACTATACAGCAGGATTCTTTTTTGACGGCATTGCAGCCGTTCTTCCCGGGTCCTGGACAAAACTCGTCAGCGGGGTCGGCCTTACAACCGTTTGCTGGATGTTCCTTTATATTCTCTATAAGAAAAAAATATTTCTAAAAGTCTAATTATGAAGAATTACCTGAGTGTCTTATTTCTCCTGATTGCTTCCCTTTCCCACGGAAATGAGATGAATGTTCTCGATTTTGGAGCTGTTGCAGATGGAAAGACGCTAACAACCAAAGCTATTCAAGACGCTATTGATCAATGTGCCCTTACCGGGGGAGGCACAGTTACGCTTCCGACAGGAACATACCTGGTCAATACAATCTTTTTAAAGGACAACGTTGACCTTCATGTCAGTAAAGGAGCCACCCTCCTGGGAAGTACTATACCATCTGCTTTTACAGGTGCAGTTGTTTATGCCGACAGCATACAAAATGCATCAATTACCGGATTAGGAATTATCGACGGGCAGGGGTTCAAAGCTTACTATCCGAGGTCAGGTCCCCGGCACAACAACATTTTTTTATGGAAATGCAAAAATATCAAAGTTAAAGACGTAACCTTAATCAATTCATCGAATTGGGTATTCAGGATCAGGGAATGTAACGGCGTGATGGTCCAGGGTGTGCGTATCTATTCCTTTGCAAACGAAAATAATGATGGGATCGATATCGATGGGAAAAATGTAACCATTTCGGATTGCATCATCGATTGCGACGATGATGCGATTTGCATGAAAAGTGATAATCCTCATTATATCGTCGAAAATATTTCTATTAATAATTGTATAATTGCTTCCAACTGTAACGCTATTAAGTGTGGAACCGGCAGCCGTGGAGGTTTTAAAAACATTGTTATCAGTAACTGTGTAATACGCAGACCATCGGAAGCGGTACACCGCCGATGGTCGAAATTAATATCAGGAGTCTCCAACGATACCACAGTTATATCAGGAATAGCATTGGAGGTGGTTGACGGTGGTCAAATGGATCAGGTCGTCGTCAGCAATGTTACAATGACAGGTGTTCAGACACCTCTATTCATAAGGTTGGGTAACCGTAAAGGAATCGGTTCTCTTAAAAATATCGTTATCAGCAATATCGTAGCTACCAGTGAAAGCCTGATATCCAGTTCAATAACAGGGATTCCGGGCAGTTACGTTGAAAATGTGACGGTTAAGGACGTGATCTTCAACTGTAAAGGAAAAGGTACGAAGGTGGAGGCTTTCGCTGCAGTCCCCGAGGTGGAAAAAGCATACCCTGAAAACAGAATGTTCGGATATAGTTTACCTGCCTATGGATTATATACCAGGCATGTGAAAAATCTGACATGCGAAAACTTCCATCTCAATTTGCTTGCACCGGATGCCCGTCCTGCAATAATTTTAGACGATTGCCACGGCGTGCGGATCAATAAGCTTTCAGCCGGAGAACCATTAAACGGACAGCCGTTGATACGAGTAATCCAGTCGTCGGATATTGCGTTCTCCGGTTACTGTTCATCTGCTTCAATTTCGAGATTTCTGCGGACCGAAGGAGAGAAATCATCCAATATCAAATTGACAGGAAACAATTTTTTAGGGGTTAAGAAGGTTGTTGAACGAAGGAACGGATGTCAACGGAGAGCGGTCAAGGTAAAATATAACTTTAATTAAACTTCACCTGAATCATATCAGAAACCTAAATAAAAGAGCATGAAACTTAAAAATCTATCAAAGGTGCTGATCGATAGGTTGCTGTTGCTGGTCATAATGGCAATCCCTATTTTGGCAGTAAGCCAGCAGACCCGTCAGATTCAAAATCCATACAGCAGTGTTGACTGGACGAATCATAAGCAATATAAAGCGAACCTTCACACTCATACGATGGTCAGTGACGGATGGATGAATCCTCAAACGGTTGTCAGGAAATACAACGAGGCTGGTTATAAAATATTGGCCGTTACGGATCATTGGTCAGTCACTTATCCATGGGAAGGATTTTCCCGATTCAGAGCAGGTGAGAAAGTCAATCAACGGATAAAGTATGGGATACTCAAACCTCAGGAAGCAGAGCCTATTGCCGCCGATGATACTGTTTTCATGGATATCCGTCCTTCCGATATCGGGATGGCAGCTATTCAGGGTAACGAACTTTCATTTGCAGAACATCACATGAACAGTTTTTTTAATGACGACAACAGCAATAATTTTAATACGATCTTCGATACCGTAAGAGAAAAAGGCGGGATAATGGTTTTTAACCATCCGGGTCGGTATCGTTACCCGGCCAAGTGGTATAGCGATCTATGCAAGCGTTTTGATCATATGGTCGGAATTGAAGTATTTAACTGTGGAAACCGTTATCCCAATGACCGCCGACTTTGGGATTCTGTCCTGACGGTAATGGCTCCCGTTAGGCCGGTTTGGGGCTTTTCAAATGATGATATGCATTCGATGAGGGATTTTGGCCGGAATTGGAATGTCTTGATCTTACCCGACCTGAATGAACAAAATGTCCGCAAGGCTATGGAGAACGGGATTTTCTATTTTATTAACGCACCCGAAAGTCATGACGGTCCGCAACCACCGGTAATCAGTTCAATCGCAGTTAATCAGAAAAAAGGGAAAATCACGATTGGTGCTTCCCGTTATAAATCTATTGTTTGGATTTATAATGGGAAGGAAATCAAAAAAGGCCGGCTGTTTCGTCTGAGGAACTTGCCGGGCAACAATACCTATATCCGGGCCGAACTATACGGGGCGGGCAATACAGTGGTTTGCACTCAGCCATTTTTCATAAAATGACCGAAATTGAATCTGCTGATCGTCTCATGGATCTAAACCTCCCGGAAAGATATGAAGAAATACACCGGAAAGATTTGATGTGTGTTATAGAAAATTTATTTCCGGTGGTAAGAAAAAGGTGATGAAATTCCTAAACCGAAACAATTAATACTAAATAGTTTATGAAATATTTTCTATGGATATCGATATTAGTTTTCAGCTTCGTCAACGCATTGGCTCTTGACGTTAAGAAAACAATAAAGTTAAAGGATGCAGATAGATTTGATGTTAAAAGTGCTATACGTAGGGCAGATATTTTAAGGCTGTCGTATCCTGATACGGCTGTGCTCGCTTTATACCAGGGGAACGGACGTTTTGGCTGTTCTTACGGGCCAATGGGGTTACATCTCAATTCGGAAAAATCACCACAGCTTTTAAAATATGGATATACTCATTTCTCACACATCCGTCATTTTGTAAGGGCGCAGTTTGGTGCTGATTATTTACTGCCGTTATTCCGCATCTTTTGGGAAAATGAACTGTCTGGTAGAACAGGCTATAAACAGTTACAATCATTTTATGACGGGACAGTTTCAACGTATTTCGAAGAGGGATCAAGTAACGTCACCGTTACTACCTGGTTTGACCCGTATGAGAGAGACGTGGCAGGAATAAAAATCCGGGTAGGAGGCAAGGCTTCAGATATTATTATCAGTCCATTTGAAAAAATGCATATACATTACGGACAGGAGGTAGAACAAAAATCCGAAATAATCTTCGGTTCCGGATTTTGGAAGGTTGATTTGTCGTGCCTGAATGCAAA
>CAZANK010000142.1:0-1343 GCA_964486235.1 uncultured Prolixibacteraceae bacterium
TTTCATTGATGATCACGGGAAATTCGTTCAAGGTCTTTCCGAGCGATTCAAAATCGAGCATCTCAATGTCATTTTTGATTTGGCCGGCATACCATGAAAGATACGCCAATTCATAATCATCAGCCAGTGTTTTCAGTTCATCTGCAAAGGCCTCGATTTTAAACAGTACCAGTGAACCCTTGATCGCCTTCCACCGGGGTTCAAATTTTTCGTTCAAGATACCCAGAATTTCCGGGATTTTCGAACGCAACGCGAATGAAACACTCTCCGGACTGAGAGTTTCCCTGTGTTGCTGTTTTTCCTTGCCGGCAGTTTCAGCAACCGGTTTGAGGAAGCGGAGCAACAGGTTAAAGAGCGTGTTCCTGTTTACCGGTTTATAAAGGAATCCGTCAAAATTTGCCGATTTCAGCTCATTTTCCAAACCGATGACTGAAGCGGTGTAAGCAATAACCGGGATGTGTTTTCTGTCGGGGTCTGCTTTAATCCTTTGAGCAACTTCGTCGCCGTCCATCCCCGGCATACGCATATCCAGCAGGATCAGATCAGGAGAAGTGTATTTTAAAATATCGAGTGCCATTTCGCCGTTCTCGGCCGCCAGAACGTTGATACGACTTGATGACAGGAGGCTTTCGATCGTTTCAATGTTGGAAGAAAAGTCATCAACGACGAGGATCGTGGAATCAGCAAAGACAACATCGGCGATGTGGTCCGGCACGTCATTTTCGGCTGACTTCCTTTTTACCCCTACGTGTGAAAAGCGGATCGTAAACACAGAACCCTGGTTGACGACACTCGACACGGAGATCTCTCCTTCCATCTTTTCAACCAGCCGCTTGGAGATGGTAAGGCCCAGCCCTGTTCCCCCGTACAGGCGGTTTGACTGCCCGGATTGCTGGCGGAAAGCTTCAAATATCGATTTGTATTGCGATTCATGGATCCCGATACCGGTATCTTCGACCGTCATGACGAATTCCCCTTCTTCGCTGGAAGTATAGGCGAACGATGCCTTGACCGTCACGCTGCCCTCATGGGTAAATTTAATGGCATTGCCGACCAGGTTAAACAGGACTTGTTTCAGGCGGACCTCATCAAGGACAATAGCCTCCGGAAAATCAGGCGAAAACCCGATATTCAAACCAACTCCTTTTTCCCGGGCCTTTTCCTGAAACAACAGGTTAATCTCCTGAAGCACAGCCGCTACATTAAATGGCAGGGAAACGACTTCCATCTTACCGGCTTCGATCTTGGAAAGGTCAAGGATATCGTTCAGCAGTGACATCAGCAAATTGCCGCTGTTTAGGATCGATTTGATCATTTTTTGATGTTGCGGACCATCGAGTTTA
>CAZANK010000142.1:1353-8120 GCA_964486235.1 uncultured Prolixibacteraceae bacterium
GGGGAGTCCAGTTTGTAGTAAAGCGCTTCACTGAATCCTAAAATCGCATTCATTGGGGTGCGGATTTCATGGCTCATATTCGCCAGGAATTCGGACTTAGAAGCGTTTGCCATATCGGCTTTTCTTCTTTCCAGGATCAGATTTTTTTCCAGCTCGGCCCGCTTTTTCACATTGACCAGCATTTGTGAAAAAACAGAAAGCAACGCTTCTTCCTTTTCCGAATAGTGGTGATGCTTTTTCACCGAATCGAACCCGATAAAGCCAACACATTGATCATCATCCATCATGGGTATGGTGATCAGGCTTTCTATTTCCTGGGGCTCCAACATTTTCCTTAACGGGTCGTGTTCCGGTAACGTGTGGATATCGGGGATATTGATAAGCACTCCCTGCCGATGTGCATCCCTCCATCGCGGGACCGTATCGATTGAAACGTCCTGGAGTTCCTGAATTTGCGGTGAAATACCTTCGTTACACCACTCATACGTGTTATGACAGACATCATTGGGCCAGTCATAATCAAAAATATAGGCCCGGTCAGCTTCCACAAAACGCCCCAGTTCTTCCAGCGATTGATGGATAACCATTTCCACTTCTTCCACCGGGATATTGATATATTCTGATGAAATACGCATCAGAATTTTTTGCAGGGCCGACTGGCTTTCCAGCATCTTTTCAACCCGTTTCCGCTCAGTGACATCCCGGTAAAACCACAAGTGTTCTGTCTGATTATTGGCCGTGAATACCGGGATATAGTCGCGCAACAGGGTCCGTCCATCCGTCATTTGAAGTTCTTCATTTAAAACGATCTTTTTTTCCCGGACAATCTGGCGAATCCGTTCAACAAAATGACCACCGTCAATAAATTCCTTTTTCGCCGTTTCGGCCGCCTGTTCACATGACGCGCCAATCAGGTTTTCTGGAGATAACGGAATGCCAAAGAGCTCGCAAAACCGGTCGTTGGTATGCTGGATTTGTCTGTCGGCTGTTTCCATCAGCACCCCACCCGGCAGATGCGAGATCAACGTGTTTAATCGTTGCGTCTGGCGCTTGATTTTTGCTTCTGTTTGCTTTTGAACGGTCACATCAATGATAACCGACAGGAAATATTCGTTTCCATGACTTTCAATGATTGTTCCCGAATACAGTCCGTCAATGATCTGACCGGTTCTTGTTTTCAGCTTGAGCGCAATATCGCTGATCGTGCCATTTTCCCTGACCGTTTCGAGGATATTTTCAAGATAATCATCGTCGAGGATTATTTGCAGTTCCCTCGAAGTTTTGCCGATGACTTCTTCTTTTGTGAAGCCGGTGGTTTTTAGGAAGGCGTTGTTGATTTCATGGAATTTTCGGTCGGAAGCATCGGTTACCATCACAAGGGCAGGACTGTTTTCAAAAAACCTGTTGAACTTTTGAAGCGCTTCCTGCTCTTTTGACAAATCTTTTGAAGTCACAAAGACACAGTCGCGACCATTCCACTTGCCATGGCAAACTCGGGTCTCCACGGGGACAATCGAATTGTTGCGCGAGACAAACGGGAGCAGGCAGACCTCTTTTTCCCCCTCCAGCATTTTACTGAAAATGAGGCGAGCCTCATCGCGGCTGTTGGCGGGACGCAGGTTCAGAAAATGCGTGTTTTTCAGTTCGTCTGCAGGATATCCTAATTTTTTTACCACCGCGGGATTGACATAAAAGATAATGCCATTTTCGTCGGCGATAAAGAGCATCTCATCGATCGTTTCAAAAAAGTTGCGGAAGTTTTGTTCACTTTCTTTCATTTCGTCGGTTAGCTTCCTGGCAATCGATTGGGCTGTGGACCGGGTGGAATAAAGCGACAACAGCAAGCCCCAGAGCAAAAAGCTGATAATCGTCCCGGGGATCAGGATGGAAAACACTTTACTTTCGAACCAGAGCGAGTGATCCTCCGGTTGCACTATCAGCAACGACCATTTTTTCCCATGGAACTCAACAGGGAGCAAGACTGTTCTGGAATACTTATTTTCATTGGCTGTGCCCTGACCACTCCGGCTGTCGAACAACAGCGCTTCTTCGTTGATGGTATCATCATAAATCTTCAGTTGCACCTTCTTTTTTTGTTCGCCGTCCCATCTTTCGATCACGCCTGCAATCAGGTCGTGCATGCGGTAAGGGCTGAACACCCAGCCAACAACAGCAGCCCGCCGCTCCGCAACTGTTCCCGTCAGCATTCCTTTTCGGTATACAGGCAAATACATTAATGTTCCGGGCTGAACATCCTCGTCAATCTCCTGTACCAGTTTTACTCTTCCGGAGAGTACGGCCATATTTGAGTCGCGCGACAGTTCCATGGCTTTTCTTCTGACCGGTTCCGAAAACATGTCGTAACCTAATGCTTGAGCATTACGTTTGTCGAAAGGCTCGAGGAAAATAATCGATGAATAGAAATCTCTTTTGCCTGAAGGCCATACCGTATAGGCGGGAAATCCCTGTTCCCGGAATTGCCTGATATGCTGCTGAAGCTGTCCGCCGGGTATCGCTTTCGTAAATCCATACCCCTGAATACCGGGGAGGTACCTATTTAAGGATGTTTTTTCGTAGAATATCTTCCATTCATTCAGTGAAACGCTATCTGAAGCGGCGAATAAGGCAGCGCCAAAATACAAAACCTGGGCGTTGGCCATTATTCTGGTTTGGATCCGGTTTTTAACATCAAGAGCAACATATTGTAATTCGTTGTCGGCTGCCCGCTCCAAATCTTTCTTTTCAAACCAGGAAAACAAGAGGGTCAAACTTAATCCAAGGAGGAGGATCAAAGTTGCTTTCCCCACCCCGTCTTTTTTAACGATCGATTCCGGAAATCTCATTGCCGCGGGTTTAAGGTTGATATCCAAAAAATAACGAATTAAATCTGAATGTACGTTAAAAAGCATCGATTTTTTTAAAGCGATCCTGAATATTATTCGCTCCGGATGAATTAATTTAGCCGCAGGATGCAGATCCGGCAATCACCGGATGGTGCCGGATCGACGACCGATACTGGTAAAGAGGATATAATCAGTAAAAACTAGGGAAAGATGAATCTAAAAAACTGTCAGCCGGTGTTGTTTGTAAAAGACGCCGGCGTATCGAAAGAGTTTTATACCCGGCTTCTTAAGTTTACGGTGGTCATGGACAATGGCGGGGCGAATATCACTTTTAAGGAAGGCTTTACGGTTTGGCAAATCTGGCCCGGCAATATTATTCTCCAAACACTGGGAGCTGAGCAGATTACCAATCAGGGCAGCGCCAGCCGTTTTGAATTATGTTTTGAAACCGACGGGTTGGATCAAATCTATCGGGCGCTTAAACAGCATGGCGTGAAATTTCTGCATGAAATAAACACCGAGCTTTGGGGACAACGTACCATCCGGTTTTACGATCCCGACGGGCACCTGATCGAAGTGGGCGAGGAAATGTCGATCTTTCTTAAAAGGATTTATGAAGAAGAAGGGAAAGACCTGGAAGCGACTGCCAAACGGACTTTTATGCCGTTAGATGCACTCAGGCATTTTGTGCAGGGATAGTTTTGGGAGGGGTAGCCCCATTTAACGACACAATATTTCTGTAATGAAGCGTATCATGCAGGGATATTGTTTAATTTTGCGGATGAATTAACTTTCGGGTAACCGAAAAAATGCGCTTTTCTTCAATCTTGCACTGGGATATTTACACTACCTCGACCAGGGAGAGCTGATCGACCACGATGTAAGGATAAAAGGTTCAATAGTCGGATTGGTCGGCGACATTGGTTATCAGGTAGGCTTGTCCGAAACCTTCTCCCTTGCATTTACCGAATCTTATACCCTTGGAAAATTATCAAAGATGAAAGTTGGCACGGGTGGGGCCTATAGAACCGTAAAGCTGAAAGGCGACGAGAAGGAGGACCTCAGCCGTATCGAACTGACGGTAGGACTGGTTTTTCACCGCTGACGCCGAATTCTCCGGGTGTTTAATCTGGCTGAATGCTTCAAGCCGCAACCATCATATTTTAAAAGAGGCTTCCTTTGAAAGGGTGTAACTGCAACTGTTGCGGATCATTAAGTTTTAACAGGTGATCAAGTAAGCCGGTGTCGTAAAATATCGTTTGCGAGTTTTTTCCCGCAATTTACGGAAGGAAGTCTCTAAAGCCGGGAAATGGTATTTTTATGACAATGGTATCCGTAATGCGGTTATCAACGATTTTTGATCATTGATCCGGATAAAAGGCTGATTATTGAGTTTAAAAGTACATTCCGGGAAAACTTCGGGCAGATCGCCCGATCCTGAAAAATCAGGGATGCCTATCCGCTCAACCTTCCTTTTTCCTTTACCTTTTATTTCAAAATGATGCAAATGGGAATCCCACCAACCCAGGGCATCCTGAATCGCTACGTGCAGACCCCAGAAATTATAATTGGAGGGGACCTGGATCCTTCGCCAGATGCGGGGCTTAATGCCTTTTATTTCGATCAGGAACTGAAGCACATGGCTTTTGTAATAAACGGTGTCAGGCATTGTGAGATAGCTCATCGTGTAGCCACGCTCCGTGAAATTTTTATCAAACCTGCTTGCCATAAGCGTCTTCAATTAATGGGTTTCCTTCTAAATTGTTTCAAAGCAACCGATAAAACTCTTCATAACTCTGCGACCTTGCCGGTATCGTCAAAGTCTTTTTCTGTAAGTTTTACAGGCGTACTGTTTATGAATGTACCTGTATGCAGTAAAAGTAGGAATATTCAGCCGGATTTTTAGAAAAAATTGGCCATGATCTGACACCTGCACGAACGCGGGTGTGATGTCCTTATAAACGTTAGTGTGACACCTTCACCAACGTTAGTGTGATCCCGAACAGTATTTTTTCGTGAGGCTCAACGCCTCATCCAGTTTGGAGATGTTTATTTATTTGATGGGTTATTCGATTACTTTTGCTTTATTGATAAATACATCTTTCATCGCCAGGAATAAAAGCAATAAAAAGTTGCACAATTGTGCAACTTTTTATTATCTTTGCATCTGTGAAAAGGACAATTATCACATACGGCGGGTATTTTGAGCGGTTTATAGCCACGCTATTGCCGAAAGAGTTGCTAAAGCTCAATTACATACTCTCTTTGCTTGAAACAAACGACCGGTTACCTGTTAAATTCATTAAATTTATCAGGGATGGTTTGTATGAATTGCGTGTGGAATATAATGGGAACATTTACCGCGTGTTTTTTATTTTTGATGAGGGGCAAATAGTGGTATTATTTAACGGGTTGCAAAAGAAAACTCAAAAAACGCCAATGGGAGAAATACAAAAGGCATTAAATATAAAGGAGGCTTATTATGCAGACAAACGATCACAAAACAAGGAATTATAGTGCTGTATTGGAGGCCCAATACGGTGCTGCGGGCACACCTGAAAGGGCTAAATTTGATGAAGAGGCATATGCTTTTTATGCCAGTCGGGTGTTGTTCGATGCCCGCAAAAATGCACGGATCACGCAAGGGGAATTGGCTAAAAGAATAGGGGTAGATAAGTCATATATCTCCAGAATAGAAAAGGGCGTTACGACTCCAAGCGTAGCAACATTTTACAGGGTAATTAATGCCCTGGGACTTATGATAAACATTACTCCTGCAGTTTGATCCGGGAGTGTATTAAGACATCTTACAGCTTGTGCAATGCTGGCTGTGGATAAACAGATATGACCTTACCCTAAGTCAGTGACTAAGTCAATTATGTTGATTGATTTATTGAGTACAGGGGATAAAAGCAGGAAAGGATTATTGGAGGGTATTGATCTGTACAATAAAACAGACAACTTTAATAGTCTTAGGAGGTTTTTGTTAGTAAACTCAAAAAGCAGTGTCTTAAACCTCAAGGTTTATGGGTTGAGATACCTGTCCTGCGTGATCTGAAAGTTGCTGTAAAGACAGAACAACGGCCCGGTTCAGTCATCCTGCAGCCGGGAGGGATCCCGCTCAGGTTTGATCATGCCAACGGGAGAAGCTCATTTGTTTTACCCGAACTAAAGATACATAGTGTCATCGAGATCATGCCCGGTCGTTAAGGGGACGTAGCAGGATTAATACGTTTGCCACTCCTGGGCCGGATGATTCTCTGAAAACTCCGGACGCACCTGAATACAGATCATATCGGGGGTTCAGTCCGTAAGTACCGGACCCCTTTGCTTAATAAACTATTCGAATGAATCAAGGATTTCTATTTCCGGAATGGCGTCATAGATATGCCGGACCCTGGCTTTGTCGCCCAAATTACTTCGCATAAATCAGTTTTTTCTCATGACCGATCGCCGGCTTCATGTATTTTGACAGACCATTGGAAGAAACGAGACCCACTTTGGTGTTGAGGAGTTGTTCCAGATCAATCTTCATCTGGATAAACTGTAACCCAATCCGCTGAGGATAATCCAGGTCGACAAGGATATCCAGGTCACTTTGGCTATCTGCCTCATTACGTGCATAAGAGCCAAAAACATACGCTCTCAGGACCGGGCGGTCTTTGAAATATGTTTTTATGATCGTTATTTTCCTTGAATCCAACTTCATGTAACAAAATTATAGAAAATTTCTGACAATTCCCTTTAGCCATCAGAACCGGGAAATTGAATGATGTCATCACGATTTGTGATGACAAAGAGTGACTCTGGGCAGGCATAGCAAAAGCATACCAAACGCCTCGGGCAATTCCGTTATCTGGTTGGGCCCGAAATTGACCACTCAGGTACCACTAAATGCATAAATACTACGTAAAATTTTCATTT
>CAZANK010000143.1:0-8112 GCA_964486235.1 uncultured Prolixibacteraceae bacterium
TGGCAAGTCTCACGGTCTCTTTTTTATTGGCAGGCGGCTTTGCCGGCCAATAAAAATACTTAAAAAAGCCCTTCGACCGACAGATAACGTTCGCCCGTGTCGTAATTAAAGGTGACGATTTTTGATCCTTTTGGGAAATCCTTTAGTTTTTTGGCAACAGCAGCAAGCGCTCCGCCCGAGGAAATGCCGATGAATAATCCTTCTTCTTTCGCGGCCCTTCGGGTATATTCAAACGACTCTTCCTTTGAAACGGTGATAATGCCGTCCAGAAACTCCGTGTGGCAGGTTTTCGGGATAAAACCAGCGCCCAACCCCTGGATCGGGTGAGGCCCCGGTTGTCCGCCGCTCAGCACCGGCGACAGTTCCGGCTCAACCGCGAATGTCTTTAACGATGGGAAACGCTGTTTCAGGATCTCACTGACCCCCGACAGGTGTCCGCCGGTCCCTACGCCGGTGATCAGATAATCAAATCCTTCGGGAAAATCGCTGAGTATCTCCTGGGCGGTATGCCTTCTATGGGCTTCAACATTCGCTTCGTTTTCAAATTGAGAGGGGATCCAGGAATTGGCATTCCCGGCAGCGATTTCGGCGGCTTTCGCGATGGCGCCCTTCATGCCCTTTTCTCTCGGCGTAAGCACCAGCTCGGCCCCATATGCGGTCAGGATGCGGCGGCGTTCGACCGACATCGATTCGGGCATGACCAGGATAAGCCTGTATCTTTTCACGGCGGCTACCAGCGCCAGCCCGATCCCGGTATTTCCGGAAGTTGGCTCAACAATCAGCGTGTCAGGCTTCAGAATCCCCTTTTCTTCCGCGTCTTTCACCATCGACAACGCGATCCGGTCTTTGATACTTCCTCCCGGGTTTGATTTTTCCAATTTCACATAGACCTCATAATCAATTGGAAAGAGGTTGTTCACTCTAACCAGTGGGGTGTTCCCGATGGCCTCTAAAATGTTGTTCAATCTCATGATGATCAGTTTAAAAAATTAAAAAAAAAGCCTTCCGGTAAGGGAAGGCCTGCTTATTTGATAGTTGCGGTTAATCGCTTTTTCAGAATTCGATCAAACATACCTTCCCCCCCCCCGTTGTAACGATACAACAACACATTTGTTTATCGGCGAAGGTACGGATCATCATCTTTTCATTTACGATTGTGCAAGTATAGAAAAAAAAATGAAATTAAATACTATTTTGTCTGAATTAATTTTTATAGGTGATCCATTTTAGGATTTCTTTAAGATTGACCTTCTTCCCGTAGATGAGGATTCCGGTTCGGTATATTTTTCCTGCCACCCAGATCACGCCCCAAATCGAGAGTGTTAGGGTGACCATGGAGAGGATGAGTTCCCAGACGGGGACATCAAACGGCACCCGTGCCATCATGATCACCGGAGCGGTGAAGGGGATGACGGAAGCCCAGAACGCAAGCGGCCCCTCGGGATTTTTAATGATCGGGAACAGGATAATAATGGAGAAGATCAGGGGGATGGTTACCGGCAACAGAAACTGCTGGGTGTCTTCTTCGCTGTCGACAGCCGCGCCGACGGCTCCCATCAGGGAAGCGTAAAGCAGGAAGCCTCCCAGGAAATAGAAGAGAAAACTTCCCAGGATAAGCGGAAGATTCAGGTTGCTGATCATCCCGGTAATTTCGAGGATCCTATTTTGATCACCCCCGGTTTGCGGAGCCATCAGGGACTGGGACTGCTGCATCAGTTCACCGGCGCCCGTGAAGGTTTGCACGCCGGCCATGATGGCGGTGAGAATGATGACCCAGAATACCAGTTGTGTGAGTCCCACCAATCCAATGCCGACGATCTTACCGAACATGAGTTGGGTTGGCTTTACCGACGAGATGATCACTTCAACGATCCGGCTTGTTTTTTCTTCCATGACCCCGCGCATGACCATGGTTCCGTAAACGAATACGAACATGTAAATGATGAAGCCTGCGGCATATCCCGCGGCCATGGCAATTTCGGTGGAGCTTTTTACCGTGACACCCTTTTCACTCACCTTGATGGTCGACAACCTGATATTGGTGCGGGTTGCCGCCAGCCTTTCTTCCAGGTCCGGAATGCCTGTTTGCTCAATGATCACTTTCTTCTTTCCTGCTTCGATGACGCGTTCAAGCTTTCCTTCAACCATGTTCCTGATATCCATGGCCACCTGTCTGTCCGAGTACATTTCGGCGTGACTGTTTTCAACAATATCGGAAGGCAGAAAAAGCAATGCGTAAAAAGGACTCCCGGCGACGCTGCTTTTTAAGCCGGCAAATTCTTCGCGGGGAACAAAATGAAAATCGGTGTATTCGGTATTTCCCAGATTGCCTGCAAAGATGCCCGATTCATCATACACCGCGATGGTACGCTTCTCCGTATCATCCTGCATCGCCAGCCAGGCCGGCAGAATGGTGATGGCAGCAAACAGGAACGGCACAAGAAGCGTTAACAGGATAAACGATTTTTTGCGAACTCTTGTCAGGTATTCTCGTTTCAGGATGATGACAGACTTGTTCATAAGACCTCCTTTTGATTTGCCTGGTTCACCGCCTGGATAAAGACCTCGTTCATATCGGGAATCACTTCCCGGAAAGAACAGATGTCGAAGTTCGCCATCAGTTGATGCAACAACTCATTGTTGCTTTCCCCGTTGGTTTTCTGAAACTTCAGACGGCTTTTTTTCCCCCGGACTTCCTGTTCGATGAGGGTAAACCGGTCGTTCGGGAACACGTCTTCCGCGTTTGTGACGAGAGGAATTTCAATCTCAAAAATGCCGGCTTTAAAACGCTCTTTGATGTCGTGGATATTCCCGTCCAGGATTTTTTTGGATTGGTTGATCAGGGCGATATGGTCGCAGATTTCCTCCACCGACGCCATGTTGTGGGTCGAGAAGATCACGGTGGCTCCTTCCTCTCTGAGCCGGAGGATCTCTGTTTTCAGCAGATTGGTGTTGATGGGGTCAAACCCGCTGAACGGCTCGTCGAAGATCAGAAGTTTGGGCCGGTGGATCACGGTCACAATAAACTGGACCTTTTGCTGCATCCCCTTCGAGAGTTCTTCGATCTTCTTGTTCCACCAGGGTTGAATTTCAAATTTTTCAAACCAGTATTTCAGATTTTTCAGTGCGTCATGCCGCGACATTCCTTTTAGCCGGGCCAGGTAAAGTGCCTGTTCACCGACCTTCATTTTTTTATAGAGGCCCCGTTCTTCCGGCAGGTAACCGATTTGCGAAATAGCATCCGACGAAAACCGCTGGCCCTGGAAGAACAGTTCTCCTTCATCGGGAGCCGTAATCTGGTTGATGATGCGGATTAGCGTTGTTTTGCCGGCCCCGTTTGGTCCCAGAAGACCAAATACCGATTGCT
This sequence comes from uncultured Prolixibacteraceae bacterium, assembly GCA_964486235.1. Lineage (GTDB taxonomy): Bacteria > Bacteroidota > Bacteroidia > Bacteroidales > Prolixibacteraceae > JBCFBK01. The sequence continues at coordinate 3,368 of CAZANK010000143.1, forward strand.
CATTCACCGATAGACTGACCCCGTCGAGCGCGCGGTGTCCGGCATAGTCTTTTACGATTTCGCAGGCCTGAAAAAGTTCCATCTTGCTTTTAACGATGTCTGGTTGAATTCAAAAATACGCAAATATTGCTATCCGTGATCTTTTTTTCGGTGAACAGCCTCTTTTCCAAGGACGAACCGTCGTTCTTTACATGTTTTCGTCGGGTTTTGCAGGGACAATGACCGAAAGAACTATGCTCATGATCAGCGTAAAGGCAATGAAATAGAGCGAATACACCGGCTTATATCCGATTTCTTCCAGCGGGGTATGGAACAACAGTTTGATCCCGACAAAGATGAGCAGGATGCTGACCCCTGCTTTCAAATACCGGAATTTATCAACCATGTTCGCGATCAGGAAAAACAGGGAACGCAGGCCTAAAATGGCGAAGACATTGGAAAAGAAGACCACGAACGGATCGAGCGACACGGAGAAGACTGCCGGGATCGAATCCATGGCAAATAACACGTCGGTAAATTCAATGAGCACCAGAACGACAAAAAGCGGGGTTAAAAACAACTTGCCGTTTTCGCGAAAAAAGAACCTGTCGTTCGAGTATCCGGTTGTGATATTGAAGTGTCTTGACAGATACCTGACGATGGCATAGTCGTGCGGATCTTTGGGCGCGTCATCTTTCTTCAGGATGATCTTTCCGCCCTGGAAGATCAGGAACGCCCCGAAAATGAGCAGGATCCAGTCAAATTTCTGGATCAGCGCGGCCCCTGCAAAGATGAAAATAAAACGGAGGACGATGGCTCCCAATATACCCCAGAATAAGACCTTTTTATAATCTTTCAAGGGCACGGAGAATCCCTTTAGAATGACCAACATCACAAAAACATTGTCGATCGAGAGGGTCTTTTCAATGAAATAGCCTGACAAATACGATACAGCCATGTTTTGTCTGTACTCCGGCAACATCCCTTCAAAGTCCGACGTTTTGAATTTTAAGCCCATGTTGTATTTTCCCGCGATTTCCCGCAGCTCATCGGGGGTGCTGATCCCGTGAAGCAAATGGCCGTAAAACAGGAGAAAGAAGTAGAAGCTTATCGCAAGGCCGATCCAGATGATCGTCCAGATCAGCGCTTCTTTTGAGGAAATGACATGGACATGCCGTCCAATCCAAAGCAGGTCGACCATTAACACGAAGATGATGAAGATGATAAACCCCCCGAGCACGAGAATCTCTGATAAAACCATATCTTTTAATTTACACGTGTGATACCGCCCGAAACAGGCTAAATTTTGATGAGCAATTTACGAAAGAATATGTCACGGATGATTGAAAAGCATAAAACATGACCTTTTCTTAAAGGTTAGTTGATCTTTCTATCCCTGTCTTCAACCTGATATCGCTGGCGGCTGGCAGGGTGTTTCCGTTCAATGTGCCGGATCATCCGGGCATGTAAGCCAATTATCCGGGCAGGTGCAGGTCTTTCAGCAGTTTCAGGTAAATTTCAAATCCCTGTTCAATTTCCGGGATCAGGATATATTCGTCGGCCGTATGCGAACGGGCGCTGTCGCCTGGTCCGATTTTGACCGACGGGTAGGGGATCGCGGCCTGGTCGGACGTGGTGGGTGACCCGTAGCACGATAACCCGATTTCCCGGGCGCGCCCTACAACAGGATGGGTCAGCGGGATGCCTGAAGAATTCAGCCTGAACGAACGCGCCTTTACTTCCGACGAGATCAGTCCCTTGATGACCTTGAACGCAGTCCGGTTGGTATAATGCTCATTGGTTCGTACATCCACGACAAAGGAACACTGATCGGGAATGATGTTGTGTTGATAGCCGGCCTGGATCTGGGTCACCGAAAGCTTGACTGGCCCCAGGATCGGCGAAACTTCCGGGAACTGGTAGTTTTGAAGGATCAGAATATCATTGATCGCTTTGTAAAGCGCATTTTCCCCCTCGTCGCGGGCGGCATGACCTGCTTTGCCGGAGGCGGTGCAGTCCAGTACCATCAGCCCTCTTTCGGCCACCGCCATCTGCATTTGCGTGGGTTCGCCGACGATGGCCAGGTCGAGAGGCCCCAGGTCGCCGATCAGGCTTTCCATCCCTTGCGGTCCGGAGACCTCTTCTTCGGCCGAAGCCGCGAACAGCAGGTTCCAGGGCAGATCCCTGACCGCATACAACCTGACGAAAACGGCGAGCAGGGTGACCAGGGAAGCGCCTGCGTCGTTGCTGCCTAACCCGGTAAGACGGTCTCCGTCCAGTCCGGCGCCAAAAGGGTCCTTCGTCCAGTTTTTGACCGGTTTTACGGTGTCAATATGCGAATTCAGAAGGATCACCGGTTTCCCTTCATACCAATGCCTGTTCCTGGCCCAGGTGTTGTTGTCCTTTTCAAAAAAAACGATCCCTTTTGAGGTTAGAAAATCACGAACCAGATTAGCCACGGGCCTTTCCTCGCGGCTAAACGAAGGGATGCGGATCATCTTGATCAATAGCTGGACGTACTCTTCCATGAAAAAAAAATTAATCATCAATATGCCTCTCCATGCAAGGCAATCCTCTTGTCTTCATCCTGTGATTATCCGAATGCGCGAAGCCGGGTTCGGTCACAGAATTATTAACAAAAGTAATCATGTTTCCCGTTCTTCGTTTATCTCTGCAGCGAATAAATGCGGCGACTGGGTTCCTGTGATGGATTTGTCATGAAAATGTGGTAATTTGAATCGGTGTGAATTTGCTGAAATCAATCTTGATTTTTAGAGGATTGATTGCTAAAAGAACTATATTTGGCGGTTTAAACAAAACAGGATTAATTTTGCTTATTAATTGTTGAGAATGAGAAAGTGGCGCATTGAAGATTCGGAGGAGTTGTACAATATTAATGGTTGGGGAATCAATTATTTCTCGATCAATGAAAAGGGTAATGTTGTGGTTACTCCCCAGAAAAGCGGTGTTCAGATTGACCTGAAGGAGCTGGTCGATGAGTTGCAGGTTCGTGATGTTGCGGCACCGATGCTGATCCGTTTTCCGGATATCCTGGACAGCCGGATCGAAAAAATGGCGAATTGTTTTAAAATAGCGGCTGCCGAATACGACTATAAGGGAGAGAATTTTATCATTTATCCGATCAAGGTGAACCAAATGAGGCCCGTGGTCGAAGAGATCGTCAGTCATGGCGAAAAGTTTAACATCGGACTTGAGGCAGGCTCGAAACCTGAGCTTCACGCGGTCATTGCCACCAATACCAACAGCGACTCGCTGATCGTGTGCAATGGGTATAAAGATGAGAGTTACGTGGAACTGGCTTTTCTGGCGCAAAAGATGGGGCGGCGGATTTTCGTGGTCGTGGAGAAGATGAATGAACTGAAGCTGATTGCCAGGGTCGCCAAGCGTTTGAATATTAAGCCAAATCTGGGCATCCGGGTGAAGCTTGCCAGTTCAGGGAGCGGAAAATGGGAGAACTCGGGAGGTGACGTCAGCAAGTTTGGGCTGACTTCCAGTGAACTTCTGGAAGCAATGGATTTTCTTGAGAGGAACAATCTCCGGGATTGCATGAAGCTGGTCCATTTTCACATCGGGAGCCAGGTCAACAAGATCAGGCGCATCAAAATAGCCCTGCGGGAAGCTTCTCACTTCTATGCCCAGTTGTGCCTGAGCGGGTTCAGGATCGAATTTGTCGATATCGGTGGCGGGCTCGGGGTTGATTATGACGGGACCCGTTCGGCGAACAGGGAAAGCAGTGTGAACTACAGCATCCAGGAGTATGTGAACGACGCGATCTCAACGATCGTGGACGTGAGTGATAAAAACGGGATTCCTCATCCTAATATCATCACCGAATCGGGTCGCTCTCTTACCGCGCACCATTCGGTACTGATCTTTGAAGTGTTGGAGGCGGCTACCATGCCTTGCTGGGATGAGGAGGAAGAAGTGAATGACGACGATCACGAACTGGTGAAAGAACTATACGATATCTGGGAAAACCTGAATCAGCCAAGCATGCTGGAAAGCTGGCACGATGCCCAGCAAATCAGGGAAGAGGCCCTCGATCGTTTCAGTCTTGGCATGCTCGACCTGAAAACCCGGGCCCAGGTTGAACGGTTATTCTGGTCAGTGGCGCATGAGATCAGGCAGATGGCCGGGAAAATGCGGCATATACCTGAAGAATTGCACCAACTCGAAAAACTGCTGGCCGATAAATATTTCTGCAACTTTTCGTTATTTCAGTCACTGCCCGACTCGTGGGCGATCGACCAGATCTTTCCGATCATGCCGATCCACCGGCTCGATGAGAAGCCTGACCGCACTGCGACGCTGCAGGATATCACCTGCGATTCGGACGGGAAGATCGACAATTTCATTTCGACGAAAAATTTGTCCTATTTTCTTCCCGTGCACAAACTGAAACCCAAGGAGAATTACTACATCGGGGTATTCCTGGTTGGCGCCTATCAGGAAATCCTGGGCGACCTGCATAATCTTTTTGGCGACACCAATGCCGTTCATGTTTCGGTCAGCAAAGACGGTTATTCCATCGATCAGATCATTGACGGGGAGACGGTGGCCGAAGTGTTGGATTATGTGCAGTATAATCCCAAGAAAATGGTGCGCGTAGTGGAGACCTGGGTCACCACCTCCGTGAAAGCCGGCAAGATTTCGGCAGCGGAGGGCAAGGAGTTCCTGTCGAACTACCGCTCCGGCCTTTACGGATACACCTATCTGGAATAGCGGAGAAAATCGTCAAATTGTTG
>CAZANK010000144.1:0-8108 GCA_964486235.1 uncultured Prolixibacteraceae bacterium
GCATTACCCGTCAAGAAAACCGGAGCAGCCGCAAAGCTCCCCTCCTCGCTCCCGGCTTTAACCCGGGAAAGCTACGTGAAGCTTGCCAGTTCGGCGATGCAAAGTTTTGGCCCGGAGTCGGGCGACCTGCCCGGACTGGACCAATTGCTTTTCAGTACAGAAAAGACCACCCGGGGGGCCGATTACGGAGCCCTGTTTATGATGAAAGGCGCTGCATCGGCGAGTGTGTATGCGTGTGCCTGGAGTGCGTCCAGGAATCCGGTCGACATCCTGACAGCCAACAACCTGGCAGTGGCCTTGAAACAAGCAGGAGATTATTGCAAAGCGCTGCAGGTATTGAACTATGCCAACACGATCAAACCGCGAATCGGGTTAATCTTATCCAATACAGGCTGGGTTTACTATGAGGCCGGCGAATACGAAAAAGCGAAAGCGGCCTTCAATAATGCCCTGAGCGCTTCTCCCGATATGGTATCCCCCTGTTTGGGTCTGGGATTAATTGCCCAACGCGAAGGAAACAACCTGAAGGCACACGAATATCTCAGAAAAGCGTTGAAAGACAGGTACTCATTGGCCGGAGCAAAAGCCTACCAAAATGCCCGGCAAAGTGCCGGAACCGATTCGCATTCGGACGACAGCCCGATTTCTGACGAGAAAGAACATGCCGGACAGATGAACGTTCCGCAGATACCCGTCTATGAACAGGCGCAGAAGATGGCCCCTCAGGAGCAGGTCCTTCAAAGCTTTGTCGTCCGTGTCCAATCCCAACTGGATCGGGTGGTAAAGAAAATGGAAGCGACGTCGGCGCTCATCCGGGCGCAGCAGGAACGCGCGATGCAGAACCCGGACAATTCGCTGGTGTATCGCCGCGATTTTGCCAGGGAAATCATGATGCTTGAAGACATTGACCTGTTGCTTTGGGGGGAACCCGGAAATTATGGCCGGGCTTTGCGGGAGTCGTCCAAGGCGATTGACAACATGCAGAAACTGTTGGACCAGAACAGTGCTGTCATGGGTTCCCTCCTGGAGAAGATTTTGCAACTGGATGAAAAGCTGGCCCCGCTGTATGAGGAAGCGCTTGCCTGTAACGGCGAAGAATCATGTGTAAAGCGTGTGGAAAAGAAGATGCAGCCATTGCAACAGGAAAAGGAACAGGTCAATTACAGGTTATGCAAACTGGGCAAACAACAAATGGACATGGTGCTTGCCGGCAATTACAAAGCGCTGTCGCTTTTACAGGCTCAGTTAAAGGAGGCCATTCCTGATTACTATGCCTTTACAAATCCAATCCTTGAAAAGATTTATGCCCCCGCGTTGAATGAGTTTTATAATCTTCGCCGCGAGGCAAAGGTCTTGTCAGAGGAGATCGCGGTGGCTTCCAGGGCATTAGCTTTGGCTGAGGATGCCGGGAAATACTACGAACTGGAGTGCATTGAGCCGGAACCTCCCGCATCGCCCGATGGCGCGATTGAAGAGGCCAATATTCCCGCAAAAAAACCGGGCAAATGTCCTTTGGGCGATGGCGTAAAAGGAGGCTTTGGCGCGTTCTCGTTTGAGCTGACGTGCACCTTTGTGAAAGTCGCCGGAGGGGAAGGGGTTTTGGCCTCGGTGAAAAGAGATTTTGTAAAACATGAAACCACCATCTGGGCAGGGGTGGGGGTGAAGGGTGAATATGGGAACGGGAATGTTGTTGGGGAGGCAACCGTTGGCGCTGAAGTGACGATCGGACAGGACGCGGTAAAAGATGTCGGGTTTACCAGCAGTGTAAAAGCAGGCATCGGCGGACTGGTCGAGACGGAGATCAGCGGTCGCATCGCGATGGACAGTGGGGCAACCATCGACATGAACACGGACTTTTTGCCATAGGGGGCTACCCCAATTGAAGACTTAATTATTAAAGTTTCCCACATTTGTAAGCCCCGGTGACAGTGGCTTCTGTATTTCATAATTAGATGTTTAATACGAATATAATCGTCTTATTTTGGATGACTGATAGTTCCATCTGCGAAGGTAGCTTATTGTTTTTCCTTAAAAATCTTAATTAAATCTGAATTAGAAATTTTTACCCGTTATTCAATCGATGCACGGGCTTGTCTTGCCATGGTCAAGGATTCTTCGGTGCTATTGGCAAAGTTGTTGGAAGGCGGGCATAGCGTGATTGCCGGACGTTTGGCAGGGGCATTTCGGAATATCGGAAATGTCAGGATAGCCGATACCATCCTTAAAACCATGAAATCGGCCGGATATGATGTCCGGGAAGAAGACCCTTTTGCCGAAAAACTACCGGAAAACATTATCGGAATTCGGGAAACTTCACCCTATGTCAGCCGGATAAAACTGATGTGGCACAAAATGCGCGGCGTGGTGATTGAGAATTCCCCAGACCCCAAAGCATTGCCCACGGATATTGAATCCTACATGAAGGAAGTTGAAGGGCATTACGCGGAGGATGCTTACCATTCCTTGTCCATTGAAGGCTATCGTGTAACGCCCGAATTGATTGAACGGGTGTGGGGCGGGAACTGGAACCCTGATGGTGACGAAACGGACAGAGAGGTACGTAATGCCATGGCCGCGCGTGGCTATTATCAGGCGTTTCAGGCGGTAAAGGACAGTATTAAAAGAATTTTAGCAGGGGAAAACCCTGGCGAGGTTGCTGATACCGATCACGGTGACTGGTATCGGGAATTGTTTGCCCCCAGTGCCGCAGTCGGATTATTAAAACCATCCGACCTTGCCGGATACAGGAATAGTCAGGTTTATATCAAAGGCTCGATGCATACGCCGCTTAATCCCGAGGCGGTGCGTGATGCCATTCCCGCACTGTTTGAATTATTATGCAATGAAGACAACGCCGGAGTTCGGGCTGTTCTGGGGCATTTTATTTTTGTCTATATCCATCCTTATATCGATGGGAACGGGCGTATCGGGCGGTTTCTGTTTAATACCATGCTTGCGTCCGGTGGTTATTCATGGACGGTTGTTCCGGTTGAGCAAAGGGATGCGTATATGGCGGCACTGGAACGGGCAAGCGTTGACGGGGACATACGTGATTTTGCAAGGTTTTTGGGGGATTTGGTTGAATAGCTACTACAATAAAATGTTTTCTTCCGGATAGATAAAAACGCAAAGAAATTGGGATTGTGAGTAAAGAAAGTGTTCAAAAAATGTTTGTCGATAGCGGATTTGAAGGACTGGAAGATTACATCTCCCAACGGGAGAACTATTTAAAGAATTTTACATTTTCTGGAATTGATTGGAATGAACATGATCGATATGAAGGTGAATTACAGGATAAAATTATTTGCTTGGCCTATAAAGCTGTTCACCTACCATATCAAGTAACCAAGAGCATATTGGGGCTTTAAATATTGAAAAAAACGAGTGCAAATTGTATGCAAATAAAAAGAGGCTACAGCTTCAACTCATTGTAACCTCCTCATTTTCAAGTAGCGAGGGCGGGGCATGATCCCGCGACCTCATGATTATGAATCATGCGCTCTAACCAGCTGAGCTACCTCGCCGTTCCGTTTTGGCGGTGCAAAGATAATATTTAAATTAATTCGCCTGCAAGTTATCCCCTAAAAAATGTCGTCAGTCCGGCCATTGAATTGCTTATTTCTGCAGGAATGCTTATCTTGCCAAAAACATCAGAAACAATGGCTTCAAAATCAATGATTCAGCTTGAATATCCGGTTAATTGTTCGCCTGCCGTCTTGTCCCACCGGTTAAATACGGCTTCCGGCCTCGCCGAATGGTTTGCCGATGATGTACGCGTAAAGGGAAAGGTATTTACGTTTATTTGGGATGGGTCTGAACAGGAAGCAGAAATGGTGCAGAACAAGGACGGGAAGCTGGTCCGCTTCAACTGGAATGACGATGAGGAAACTTATTTTGAATTCAGGATCACAAAAGACGAGTTAACCGGTGATGTTTCGCTGGGGATTATCGATTTCGCAGAGGAGGGGGAAGAAGCCGGGACCATCGATCTTTGGAATTCGCAGATTGCCGATTTAAAGAGGAATCTTGGTTGTTAACGGATTTTTAACTTTTAATTTATCTAAAATAGCTTAGTTTTGTAATCGTTTCTTAACCATAGACGATGAAACGGTTGCACCAATTTGTATTAAAAAGCTTTCTGGGACCTTTTTTTCTGACCTTTTTCATTTGTGTTTTTATTTTATTGATGCAGTTTTTGTGGAAGTACATTGACGACATGGTTGGAAAAGGGCTCGAATGGAACATCATTATCGAGTTGTTGTTTTATGCGTCGCTTGCGCTGGTGCCCATGGCGTTCCCGTTGGCCATGCTTTTGGCCTCGATCATGTCGTTCGGGAACCTGGGTGAGAATTATGAACTGGTGGCCATGAAAGCTTCCGGTATTTCCTTGTTCCGGATGATGCGTCCCCTGATTTTCGTTGCCTCAGGGCTTTGTCTGTTCGCGTTTTATTTTTCAAATAATGTTCTGCCCAAAACAAACCTGAAATTCACCGCGCTCATGTTAAGCGTGAAACGTCAGAAACCCGAGATGGTGATCAAGGAAGGTGTGTTTACCAACGATATTGACGGGTATAGCATTAAAGTAGACCGGAAAAGCCGGACATCCAACCTTCTTTATAAAATTTTGGTCTACGATCATACCGACAATCAGGGCAATGTCTCCGTCACCGTGGCTGATTCCGGCTTCATGAAAATATCGGAGGACAAAAAGTTTATGGTGATGACACTATTTGACGGAGAGACAGCCACGGAGACCAATCCGAATGAACGGGGCAGGGACAAAAGTTATCCGTATCGAAGAACGCGTTTCCGCAAACAGGTGGTTACCGTGCCGCTTAGAGGGTTTGATTTTAAACGGACAGACGAGAATATGCTGAGAAGTGCCTACCGGATGATGAACCTGTCTCAACTGAAGCATTCGGAAGATTCGCTGGTGACCGATTATCTGTTCAGGGTGCGCCGGTTTGCCACGGGTATGCGGTATAACGATATCCTGAACAAATCGATGATTAATCTGAGCCATCCCTATGATTCCCTGCGTAAATACGAACCTTTCGAATCGACCCGGGACATTGATTTCCGGCAGATTTATGAGAATTTGGATCAGATGGACAAGAATCAGGTTTTTTCATCGGCACTGGAGATAGCCCGGTCAAACAAGCAAAACATTGATCAAAATGTCTCTGAGCTTTACAACCTAAAGAAGAATCTGAATAAGTATACCATGGAAAAACACCGGAAGTTTACCTGGTCGGTGGCTTGCGTGATTTTCTTTTTCATCGGGGCGCCTCTTGGAGCCATTATCCGCAGAGGCGGATTTGGGATGCCGGTCGTCGTATCCATCCTGATGTTCATTTCTTACTACATGATCTCGATCGTCGGTGAAAAGTTCGCGCGTGAAGATGTCTGGGACATGTTTAACGGGATGTGGTTTTCGACCTTCGTTTTTTTGCCTGTCGGGCTTTTCCTGACCTATAAAGCCGTTAATGATTCTGGTCTGTTGAACCTGGAGACCTATCAGCATCAGGCTAAACGGCTCTTAAGTCTTGTTTTAACCCGGAATAATAATTCTGAAATTACTGGCGATGAGAATCCTTCAACTGGCCAATAAGGTGCCGTGGCCGCCCAAAGACGGCGAAGCGATCGCAATTTTAACCATGTCGAAGGGTTTTTTCCTGCATGGTCATCAGGTGACGGTTTTGGCGATGAACGCGGATGAGTATCATGTGGATCGGGAAGAATTACCGGAGCACCTGACGGCGGAAATTGATTTTCGGCTGGTGGGTATTCCCGGCCGGGCCTCACTGGGGGCGATTCTTCAAAACCTGTTTTTATCGGACCTGCCCTTTCATGCGGAACGGTGGATTAATGATCCGTACAGGGACGCCCTGAGACGCTTACTGAGTGAGGTCGAATTTGACGTCATCCAGATAGAGGGCCTTTACCTGTGTCCGTACATTTCCCTTATCCGGGAATACAGTGACGCACTTATTGCCTATCGTGCCCATAATATCGAACATGAAGTATGGCAGCGTACCGACCGGGTTGCGGGGATATGGCGGTTCTTTTATCTCCGCCGGCTGGTTCGCCGGCTTAAGAAGTTTGAACTGAGCTTCCTGAATCAATACGATGTGCTGGTGTCGATTACCGAACGCGACGGACTTACGTTGGATCGCCTTGGAAACCGGAAGCCCAGATACACCTCGCAGACGGGGATCGATCTTTCCGCGTTGGTTCCGACTGCTAAAAATCTGGAGTATCCGTCACTGTTCCATATCGGAGCGCTTGACTGGCCGCCGAGCCAGGAAGGCCTGCTTTGGTTTTTGAACTTGTGCTGGCCGGCGGTCCATGAAAAATATCCAACCCTGAAGTTCTATATCGCCGGACGAAACGTGCCCGCCTGGATTGAATCACGCTTCAAAAGTGAACAGGTGATTTTCCTGGGCGAAGTGGAAGATGCCTCCAGTTTTATGAACTCAAAGGCGGTGATGGTTGTTCCCCTGCATTCCGGCACGGGGATGAGGATCAAGATTATTGAAGGCATGGCGCTGGGAAAGGCGATCGTGAGTACGTCTGTGGGTTGCGAAGGAATTCCTGCCATTGATCATGAGAACATCCTGATTGCCGATAAGCCGGAGGACTTCACAGCAGCCATCGATGCCTTGCTGAGCGACCGCTCGCTGTTCGACCGGCTCTGCAAGAATGCGGTCGACTTTATTCGTGAAAAATTTGACAACCTTGCCATTATCGGGAATCTGATCGACTTCTACCAGCGCCGGATCATCAATTTCAACGGTTCACAGGACGATGCAAAGCAATAACAATCGTTTTACTTCTGAATATTTTTAAGTACTTTTGCAGCGGTATTTGAAAACCGGAGAAATTAGGATGACTGAAATAAAACTGAACACGATACCTGAAGCGATTGCCGCCATTAAACACGGTGATTTTGTGATTGTTGTTGATGATGAAGACCGGGAGAACGAAGGCGATTTCATTGCCGCAGCAGAACTGATCACCCCTGAGAAAGTCAATTTTATGGCCACGTACGGGCGTGGACTGATTTGTGCTCCTTTAACGGAGAACCGTTGCGATGAGCTGGAACTGGATTTGATGGTGGGCCAGAATACTTCCCTGCACCAAACGCCTTTTACCGTTTCAGTCGATCTGATCGGACACGGCTGTACCACGGGGATCTCTGCCGCCGACCGGGCAAAGACGATCCGGGCTTTGGCCGATCCGAAGACTAAGCCGGAAGACCTGGGCCGTCCCGGACATATCTTCCCCTTAAAGGCAAAAGAGAGAGGCGTCCTGAGGCGCGCCGGACATACCGAAGCGACCGTGGACCTGACCCGGCTCGCCGGATTAAAACCGGCAGGGGTGCTGGTTGAGGTGATGAATGAGGATGGGACCATGTCGCGCTTACCGCAATTAATGGGAGTCGCCAAAAAATTCAAGCTGAAGATTGTTTCCATCAAAGACCTGATCGCTTACCGGCTTCAGTCTGAAAGCCTGATCGTGCAGGGCGAAGAGGTCATTTTGCCGACGCGTTACGGCGAGTTCAGGATCGTCCCTTTCCGCCAGAAGTCGAACGGGGCAGAACATGTTGCCCTGATCAAGGGACGTTGGGAACATGACGAGGAAATCCTTGTGCGGATGCATTCGTCGTGTATGACCGGCGATATCTTTGGCTCCCTCCGCTGTGAATGCGGCGACCAGTTACACAAGGCGATGGAGCTGATCGAGAAAGCGGGCAAAGGTATTCTTGTGTATATCATGCAGGAAGGTCGTGGGATCGGTTTGATGAATAAAATCGCGGCTTACAAACTGCAGGATTCGGGTTTGGATACCGTTGAGGCGAATCTGCACCTGGGATTTAAGGCCGATGAGCGCGATTACGGTGTGGGCGCCCAGATCCTCCGAAACCTGGGTGTAACCAGGATGAAACTTCTGACCAACAATCCCGTGAAACGGGTGGGGATAGAAGGGTACGGACTCCGGGTGACGGAGATCATTCCGATTGAAATACAGGCTAATGCCTATAACCAGCGCTATCTGAAAACCAAACGTGACCGAATGGGGCACTTCCTGCAACGGTTTAAATACGA
>CAZANK010000145.1:0-8064 GCA_964486235.1 uncultured Prolixibacteraceae bacterium
TGAAGACCCTTCTTTTCTTCAAAAGGAAGAGCAGAATGGTGACCAGGCATAGCACGATGATCAAACCGGGAATATGGCCGGACAGCGACTTGGTGTTTCCGTCAAGCGAATCAAGGTATTGACGGCGGATTTCATCGTCATTCAGTTCCCGTTGCCAGATTTTGAGCTCGCCGATCTTGCCTACGAAGAATTCTTCCCACAGATTGCTTCCGATGAGCAGCGTATGTTCCGATTCCCGGTAAGGTAAGATCAGGTTGGCCTGGTCGGTGAGCAGCCCGTTCAGGTAAAAGCGGACACGGTTCTCATAGTCCGAATGCACCAGGGAAATGAATGTCCATTGGTTGACCGGAACCCGGGAATGAACGGCGTAATAATCCTTGACTCCCTGCATGGTATAGGTGAGTATCCCGTCATGCAGCTTCAGGACAAAGTTCGTTCCCTTTCCGAGGATGCTGTTGTTTCCGCTTAGCTGGGTGGGTTTGATCCAGGCCGTCACGGTGAAGTCACGCTTGAGCGCGGTGATGCTTTGCGTGCCTGCGTCGAGATACGCCCGGCCCGGGAACCAGGCGCAAGGACCCCGTTGCCCATCCCGAATGAGTTTCACCCCGTTGCTGATGATCTCCTGGTCATTTCTGCGCCGGAGGTTCGTGATCCGGTTGCGGAACACCAGGTGGTCAGTCAGCTCAAAATCGCTCTTGAGGCCCAATGCCTTAAATTCCTTTAAAAAGCCCCGGTTGGAAGGTGAGTCGTAAATGATATCGGGTGAAAACCGGTAGCCTGCTTTATAGGGAATGAAAGCGCCGCCCTTTTCCGGCAGCAGCGGAAAACAAAAGTAGCCGCTGGTGGTGGAACAAAAAGACCCTTTCCAGGAAACACCGCCCAGGAGGTCGCCGCCGGAGCGCACCACCCCGAATAGCTTTAGGGTTGTGTTCAGCCGAACGACTAATGGCGCGATTTCCTGTATGTTGGATGGGGACGCGGGAATCAGGTTGGGCACTTTCCCGGTTTGTGACCAGAGTTTGACAAACAGACCGCAGTCGGGAGTCTCTGTGTCGCCGGGATCGGCATAAAGCAGCTCGCGGGAGGTAAATAGCGAATCCGCGTAGAGGCTGTCGTGCGGAACCGGAAACAGCCGGACCCGGTCAAGCTCGTCCATCCTGACCCGGACTGCTCCGGCGGGGAGGGAGGCTGCATCATCCTGAACCGGCCGCGAAAGAACGGGGATGTGATTTTGCCGGCCCGCGAACTTTCGAAACCACCCGGACTGACCCGCTCCCGGGATGTCTTCTTCATAAAACGCCAACGGAACATTCTGCCCGGCGAGGCTGTTGAGTTCTTCGGTCGTGAACGCATCCGGATGGATGAGCAGATGCGTACGCAAACGGATGCTGGTCCGGATACTGTCCGGCAGTTCGGAATACCACCCTACACCGCCCTGCGTCAGGAAAGGCAGCAGAAGCAGGCTGCTGATCAGGAAAAGGCGATATGTCCGTTTCTTTAGATTCAAGGGAAACTGTTTAAACGGGATTAACCAAAAGGATGAGGTGAAGGATTGGAATACCAGCGCCGGCTGTTAAACCGGATTGGATTTCCGGTGATTTTTTTTGCCAGTTCGTTCAGGTCGGTTCCCGAGAAATTCCCGGAGGTCATGACCAGGAGGTTCTGGTCCTGCCATTTTTTGTCCAGGAGCAGGTTAAAGAGTTCTGCGACATCTGTGAAAACGTTCAATCCCGGTTTCCCGAAGGCCCGGACAACATCTTCTTTTGTCACAGGATCCAGCCGTTTATGTGCGATGACCCCGGGATTGAAAAAGACGTATGCTTCGTCGGCCTGATCCATGGTCCCTTTATACTGCGGCAGAAATTCCTTTTTGAGGGAACTGAATGTGTGCAGTTCCATCACTGCGATCAACCGGCGACCGGGGAACTGCTTTTTTACGGCCGTGGTTGTTGCCTTTAGCTTGGAGGGTGAATGGGCAAAGTCGTAAAAGACCATACACTGATCGTTTGCCGACAGCACTTCCAACCTGCGGGCTGCACCCTGAAAGCTGCCTATGGCTTTGTAAAACCGGTCGGCAGTGATCCCGATCTTTTCGCAGATGAGCCTGGCTCCGGCAATATTCTGCAGGTTATGACCACCAAACACCTGGAGCCGGATGTTCCTTTTCCCGTATCTCAGATAGGTGACGCCATCTTCGGTCACCGCCTCCTGTTCACCGTAGGGGATCGCCGTGATGCCGGGGCGAAGGTGCGCTGCAATTTCACGGAGATGATCGTCCCCCTCATACCAGATCAGGGTGCCGTCTTCTTCAAGCAGGTCCGCAAAGATCCGGAATTGTTCCACGTAATCTTCAAAGACGGGGAATACGTTAATATGGTCCCAGGCAATGCCGCTCAGAAGCGCGATGTGAGGATGGTACAGGTGAAATTTGGGGCGCCGGTCGACCGGGGATGAAAGGTATTCATCCCCTTCAAAAACAGCAAGACGACTTTCCTCCTTCAGTGAAACCATGGTGTCAAATCCGCTCAGGTTGGCGCCGACCATATAGTCAAAATCAACCTGGCAGGCTTTCAAAACATGCATGACCATCGACGTAATCGTGGTCTTTCCGTGCGATCCGCCAATGACCACGCGGGTCTTGTTTTTAGTCTGTTCGTACAGGTATTCCGGGTAAGAGTAGATTCTAAGGCCTGTTTCCTGCGCCCGGATCAGTTCCGGGTTATCGGTCCGGGCATGCATGCCCAGGATTACGGCATCCAGATCGCCGGTGATATTTTCGGGGTGCCAGCCTTCCTGCCGCGGCAGAAGTCCGCACTGATCCAGCCGCCCCTTTGACGGTTCAAAGATCTCATCATCGCTGCCGGTAACGGTGTATCCTTTTTTATGGAGGGCAATGGCCAGGTTATGCATGGCGCTCCCTCCAATGGCGATAAAATGAATATGCATAGTTTATCGTTGAAAAGTTCAAAGATACAACAGATCGGGATATCTTTTCAGATGATTCCGATGTTTAAGGCATACTGGATGGCTCCCGCCGTATTGCTGA
Organism: uncultured Prolixibacteraceae bacterium; assembly: GCA_964486235.1. Classification (GTDB taxonomy): domain Bacteria; phylum Bacteroidota; class Bacteroidia; order Bacteroidales; family Prolixibacteraceae; genus JBCFBK01. The sequence goes on from CAZANK010000145.1 coordinate 3,047, forward strand.
CATTCAGCTTTTCGATGATCCGCTGGTGACTTTTACTGACGAAAGAGGAAAGTCTGTTTCCGTGCAGGCCTTTTCTCAATTTGTCGTGAAACTGAAGAATAATGTTGATTTGAACATGGGCTTGCATCTGTATTATTTTGGGCTAAATGACGAGATCACACTTTTCAGTATTGCATTCTTGTTGCAGTGTGCCAAAAAAAGAAAGTTTCTTCCCGAATCTCCTTAAAAAGAACTAATTTTGCCCCCTGATTTTCTTAATTGTTACATTATGGCAGAAAAATATATGAAACTTTTTGAGGAATTTCCTCCGGTATCCGGCGAAGACTGGAAGGCAAAGGTGGTCGCCGATCTGAAAGGCGCTGACTTTGATCGCAAGCTGGTATGGAGAACCAATGAAGGCTTTGCAGTCCAACCTTATTACCGGCAGGAAGATCTCGAATCGGTGGCCTATCTGAACACCCTTCCCGGAGAATACCCCTATGTGCGCGGAGGAAGGAAGAATAGCAACGAATGGCTGATTCGTCAGGACATTATCGTGAAGGATTTGGAGGCGGCAAACAAAAAAGCCCTGGAGGTTTTGATGAGAGGGGTGACTTCCCTCGGGTTTGTATTTGAAGCGTGTAAACCCTGGACGCTTGACGAGTTGAGCGTATTGCTGAAGGATATTTGCCTGGAAGCTGTTGAGGTTAATTTTATCACCGGATGTCATCACCTGAATCTTGCTGAAAGGTTTACGGAATATGTGCTGACGGGCAAGTGGGACCCGGAAAACGTCATGGCCTCAATCGCATATGATCCTTTTGGAAATTATTTACGCGATGGCCGTTTCAGCAAGGGATATGACCATGTGGTTGGTCTGGCGAAGGATTTGATCGCGGGCACAGGCACGCTGCCGAAATTCAGGGTGTTGGCTGTGAACGGGAAGTCTTACGGGAACGCCGGCGCGTCGGTTGTTCAGGAACTGGCCTTTTCACTGGCACAGGGCGCAGAATACCTTTCGGTATTGACCGATGCCGGGGCACCTGTTGAAGATGTGGCGAAGAACATCAAATTCAACCTGAGTGTCGGACCGAATTATTTTATGGAGATCGCCAAATTTCGTGCCGGGAGGTTATTATGGGCCGAGATCGTAAAAGCTTACCTGCCCGAATGTGAATCCGGTTGCAGAATGGTCGTCCATGCTGAAACAGGAAGCTGGAATAAAACGGTATATGATCCGTATGTGAACATGCTGCGCACCCAGACTGAAACGATGAGCGCGGTGCTGGGCGGAGCGACTTCGGTGACCGTTCTCCCTTTTAATGCAGTTTATGAAGACCCGACGGCGTTTTCGGAGAGGATCGCCCGCAACCAGCAGTTGTTGCTAAAGGAAGAGTCTCATTTTGACAAGGTGGTCGATCCGGCTGCGGGCTCTTATTATATCGAAGAACTCACCGCGCTGATCGCTGACGAGGCCTGGAAGCTGTTGCTTCAAATCCAGGATAAAGGTGGTTTTCTTGCCGCCGCGAAAGAAGGGTTCATGCAGACGAAGATTGGGGAGATGGCAGCCAAACGGGATATGAACATGGCTACCCGTCGTGAAAATTTGCTGGGGACAAACCAGTTCCCGAATTTTACAGAAGAAGTAGGAAATGCGGTCGCGGATGACGCTGTTTTTGAAAAGCAGGATCTCACGGCTGAAGATGCGGAAATAGAAACCATTAAACCCTATCGGGGTGCACAGGCGTTCGAAAAGCTGCGTGTCGCTACAGACCGTTATGCCAAAAAGCAAAAACGTCCGCTGGTATTTATGCTGACCATTGGGAATATCGCCATGCGGAAGGCCCGTGCCCAGTTTGCCTGCAATTTCTTTGCCGTGGCCGGCTACCAGGTGCAGGATAACAATGGATTTGCCAACGCCGCGGAAGGTGTTGCCGCCGCCCGGAGTGCTGCTGCCGACATCGTGGTCCTTTGCAGCTCGGACGAGGAGTATGCCGAACTGGCTCCTGACGTGTTCAGCCTGCTTGGGAATGATGCGATCTTCGTCGTCGCCGGCGCTCCCGGCTGCATGGAGCAACTGAAAGCCCAGGGCATTAAGAACTTCATCCATGTCAAAAGCAATTTGCTGGAGGAGTTAAAGGCATACCAGTCCCGGCTTGGAATTGAATAAACACAAAGCCACTAAGACACAAAGGAATGATTTCAAAAGCTGAATATGATGAAATAGGGAGTCTTATTGTTCATGCATCTTATGTTGTTCATAAGGAATTAGGCCCCGGATTACTTGAATCAGTGTACGAAATTTGTCTTTTGGAGGAATTAAAGACACTAAATCTTCATGTTCAACGACAGGTTAATTTACCCATTATTTACAAGGGAAAAGTGTTGAACAAAGAGTTCTTCATTGATTTGCTGGTCGAGAATTCAATAGCAATAGAATTAAAGGCAGTGGAAAATTTATTACCAGTGCATGAGGTTCAGTTATTAACTTATCTGAAATTAGCAAATCTCAAACTTGGATTTTTGATCAATTTTAACGTACCAATAATAAAGCAAGGTATCAAACGAAAGATCAATGGCTTCTTATAATCTTCGAGTCTTTGTGTCTTCGTGTTTAAACTAATAAAGTATGAAACCAGATTTTAAAAACATAAACATCAAAGCAGCAGCCGGCCAACCTGACGGTGCAGCCTGGCAGGCTCAGAACAACATTGAAAAGAACTGGCTTACCCCGGAACAAATTCCCGTGAAGCCGGTCTACACGAAAGAAGACCTTGAAGACATGGAGCATCTGAGTTATGCTGCCGGACTGCCTCCGTTTTTACGTGGCCCTTATTCGGCGATGTATGCCATGCGTCCCTGGACCATCAGGCAATATGCAGGCTTCTCAACGGCGGAAGAATCAAACGCCTTCTACCGCCGCAACCTGGCTGCCGGACAAAAAGGCCTCTCCGTGGCTTTTGACCTGGCCACACACCGCGGGTACGATTCCGACCATCCGCGCGTAGTGGGCGACGTTGGCAAAGCCGGCGTCGCCATTGACTCGATCCTCGATATGAAGATCCTCTTCGACCAGATCCCGCTGAATAAAATGTCGGTGTCGATGACCATGAATGGTGCGGTGCTCCCCGTGCTGGCATTCTACATTGTGACGGCCCTGGAACAGGGGGCGAAACTGGAAGAGCTGGCCGGGACGATCCAGAACGACATCCTGAAAGAGTTCATGGTGCGGAACACCTATATTTATCCGCCTGAGTTCTCCATGAAGATCATCGCCGACATCTTCGAATTCACGTCGAAATTCATGCCGAAGTTTAATTCCATTTCCATTTCAGGGTACCACATGCAGGAAGCCGGGGCGACGGCCGACATCGAAATGGCCTATACGCTGGCCGACGGATTGGACTACCTGCGTACCGGGATCAAGGCAGGCCTTGGCGTCGATGCCTTTGCTCCCCGCCTGTCGTTCTTCTGGGCGATCGGGATGAACCACTTCATGGAAATTGCCAAGATGCGCGCAGCCCGGATGATCTGGGCCAAGCTGGTCAAGCAGTTCAATCCGAAAGATCCGAAGTCGATGGCTTTGCGGACGCACTGCCAGACCTCAGGCTGGTCGCTGACCGAACAAGACCCGTTCAACAATGTGGGACGCACGGCGGTCGAGGCCATGGCCGCGGCGCTCGGGCATACCCAGTCCCTGCATACCAACGCACTGGATGAGGCGATTGCATTGCCGACCGACTTTTCTGCGCGTATTGCCCGGAACACACAGCTTTATATTCAGCAGGAAACAGAGATCTGCCGCAGCGTCGATCCCTGGGCCGGTTCGTACTACGTGGAATCGCTGACCCACGAACTGGCTCATAAAGCCTGGGACCTGATCCAGGAAGTGGAGAAGCTGGGCGGCATGGCAAAAGCCATCGAAACGGGAATTCCCAAGATGCGTATCGAAGAAGCCGCGGCCCGCACTCAGGGACGGATCGACAGCGGCGTTCAGACGATCGTGGGTGTCAATAAATACAGGCTCGGGAAAGAAGATCCCATCGATATCCTGGAAATTGACAACACTGCCGTTCGTCAGGCGCAAATTGAAAGGCTGAAGAAACTGCGCGCTGAACGGAATGAAGCGGATGTCCGGGATGCGTTGACGGCCATCACCAGATGTGTCGAAACCGGGGAGGGAAACTTGCTGGACCTTTCCATCAAAGCCGCTCAGAAGCGTGCTTCATTGGGTGAAATTTCAGATGCCTGCGAAAAAGTCGTGGGTCGCTACAAAGCAGTAATCAGAACAATATCAGGCGTGTATTCATCAGAAAGCAAACAAGATCAAACCTTCCTGGAGGCTCGGGGGCTTGCCGGGAAGTTCTCGGAATTGGAAGGCCGTCAGCCTCGGATCATGATCGCGAAAATGGGTCAGGACGGGCACGACCGCGGTGCAAAAGTAGTCGCTACCGGATATGCCGACATGGGATTTGACGTGGATATGGGTCCTCTGTTCCAAACCCCTGAAGAGGCTGCCAAACAGGCGGTTGAAAACGACGTCCATGTACTGGGCGTGTCATCGCTGGCCGCGGGACATAAAACCCTGGTGCCCGCCGTCATCAGCGAACTGAAAAAGCTGGGGCGTGAAGATATTATGGTCATTGCCGGTGGGGTCATTCCTCCACAGGACTATCAGTTTCTTTACGACGCCGGCGTGGTTGCCATATTTGGTCCCGGTTCCAGCGTGGCTGCCGCGGGAAAGAAGATCCTCGAAATCCTGATTGCTGCCCACGAGGGATAAAGGACCAGACACAAATCAGGACTGAAGAAGTGATGAGCAGCGAGTCGCGAGTAACGAGTCGTGCGTTGAAATAGTTATTCTTACGCATGACTCGCTGCTCGTTTTACGACTTCTTCAGCCTTGTGTCTGCGGATTAGTTTTCCTGATCGTTGTTGGATTGTAATATTTTACTAAATTTGAAGCTGCTGAACCAAAAATGTTGAACGATCAAACCTTTAGTGCATGTTAAGAGAAACAGGAAAGTTCCTGCGAAAGA